>CAYYSK010000017.1:0-27642 GCA_964474345.1 uncultured Flavobacteriaceae bacterium | reverse complement strand
AGGAGATATTTATGTAAATGATGCTTTTGGTACAGCACATAGAGCACATGCTTCTACTACTATTATTGCTCAGTTTTTTCCAGAAAACAAATGTTATGGAATGCTACTTTCTAAAGAAATAGAAAGCTTAGATCGTGTATTAAATAATAGCGAAAAACCTGTATTAGCTATTTTAGGAGGAGCCAAAGTGTCTTCAAAAATAACCGTGATTGAAAATATTCTTGATAAAGTAGATGAGATGATTATCGGTGGAGGAATGGCGTATACATTTATTAAAGCAAAAGGAGGAAATATAGGAGATTCTATTTGTGAAGATGATAAAATGGAACTAGCTCTTGATATATTAAAAGCTGCTGAAGAAAAAAATGTATTAATTCACCTTCCTATAGATGTGCTTGCTGCCGATGCTTTTTCTGAAAAAGCAAACACACAAGTAACCTCAATTAGTGAAATTCCTGAAGGGTGGTCAGGCTTAGACGCAGGATCTGGATCTCAAACCGTTTTTGATGGAGTTGTTCAAAGAGCCAAAACTATATTATGGAATGGACCCTTAGGTGTTTTTGAAATGGAACCATTTGCAGGAGCAACCATAGCTTTAGGAAATAGTATTGCTGAAGCGACTAAAAAAGGAGCGTTTTCTCTTGTAGGTGGCGGAGATAGTGTTGCTGCGGTAAAACAATTTGGTTTTGAGAATAAAGTGAGTTATGTTTCTACAGGAGGAGGAGCGATGCTTGAAATGCTAGAAGGAAAAACACTTCCAGGTATTGCTGCAATTTTAGAGTGAATTACCACAGAGATAACCCACAAGGTGTTCGTACGAAAACAACAATAAAATTTGGAGGCAAACCTCAGGGCATTTAAATCTCGATTATCGAATAAACATCAAAGACTTAGTGATAGTTGTAAACACTAAAAAGAATATAAAAAGC
Source organism: uncultured Flavobacteriaceae bacterium (assembly GCA_964474345.1). GTDB lineage: Bacteria > Bacteroidota > Bacteroidia > Flavobacteriales > Flavobacteriaceae > Dokdonia. The sequence goes on along the minus strand of CAYYSK010000017.1, from coordinate 26,713 downwards.
TACTTTAATGAGTAGCTTTTTTCAGTCTTAACAGTAGAATATTGATAAGACTTATGAATAAACTCCTATATTTGGAGACCACGCAATTCATACGAATTATATAATCCCCTCGTTTTAAAAACTATGAGAATACTTCAGATATATAGTATTATTGGATGTTTGTTTGTTTGCGCTTTCGCGAAAGCACAAGATACATTATCCTATGAATCCTATAAAAAAAGTAATAAAGAACGTATTGAATTACAGAGAGATACAATTACAATTGTAGATTCTATAACAACAACATCTTTTAGTAATGAGATTGATAAAGTAGAACTTAAAACAATTGTGAAAGATTCAGTAATCTTTAATCTACAAGATGAACCTTTAGCTGCTCGGTTAGATTCTTTATGGCGTAAGGAATTGACACGTATGGATGTATTTGATTCTATTTCAAATATGGTACATACGATTGATTATAAAAAAGAAGTATATAAAGATTTACCAACTGACACCTTAAAAAAGCGATTAGCACTTATAAATGCTAGGACGCCATTTAATGTTGAGTATAATACTTCGCTAGAAAGTGTCATAAAACGCTATTTAAAGCGTCATAAACCAACGATGGAACGTCTTATGGAAGTAAGCCAGTTTTATTTTCCAATGTTTGAAGAGTCATTAGATAAATACGATATCCCTCTTGAGATGAAATACCTTGCTATTGTAGAATCTGCATTACGGCCTAGAGCAAAGTCTAGAGTAGGGGCTACAGGGTTGTGGCAGTTTATGTTTAGTACAGGAAAAATGTATGATCTTGATGTAAACTCTTATGTAGACGAGCGCATGGATCCTATTATGGCAACAGAAGCTGCTTGCCAATATCTTGCAAAACTATATGATCTTTTTGGAGACTGGGATTTGGCATTAGCGTCATACAATTCTGGGCCTGGTAATGTGTCAAAAGCAATACGACGTAGTGGTGGGTATCAAAACTATTGGAATATACGAAACAATCTACCAAGAGAAACTGCTGGATATGTACCTGCTTTTCTTGCTACGATGTATCTTTTTGAATATGCCGAAGCGCATGGATATCAACCTAAAAAAGCACCTATTAATTATTTTGCTACAGATACAATACATGTAAAAGAACAAATAACCCTTGAACAAGTATCTCAACTTACAGGAGAATCATTAGAAACGATTCAATTTTTAAACCCTTCCTATAAGTTAGATGTGATTCCAGTGGTAGAAAATGAAAATTATTACTTGAGACTTCCGATAGAAAAAATAGGAAAGTTTGTACAGAATGAAGCATCTATTTACGCTTTTGCGAAATCAGAAATTAACAAAAGAGAAAAACCACTGCCAGAGCTTACAACAGCAAGTACACAGTTACGATATAGAGTGAAAAGTGGAGATTATTTAGGAAAGATAGCTGACAAATACGGTGTTAGAGTAAGCCAGATAAAAAAATGGAATAATCTGCGATCTAATAATTTAAAAATAGGACAGCGATTAACCATATATCCTCGTAAACCTGTAACTTCATCAAGTAGATCTAGTAGCTCAAAAACAGTAATGACAAATGGAAAGAAAGTATATACTGTAAAAAAGGGAGACTCGTTATGGAAGATTGCCAATAAATTTCCTGGTGTAAGTGTAAATAATATCAAAGTTTGGAACGATATTAGCAATGACAAAGTAAAACCGGGAATGAAACTTGTTGTTTCCAAATAATATTCCTAAAAAAGCACATACATCATGAAAAAATTACTCGCAGCAGTTCTCTTTTTGACAATGCTTATTTCCTGTAACCAAACAGAAAAAAAGACATATTTAGGTGGTTCTTTAGGAAATCCTAATACGGTAAAAGTTGTTATAGAAAAAGATCAATGGCAAGGAAGAGTTGGTGATACTTTACGTAAGTTCCTAGCAGCTCCTGTAGATGGATTGCCAAGAGAAGAACCTCTATTTACATTAGATCAAATACCCGTAGATGCTTTTACGGGACTTATATCAAAAAACAGAATATTTCTTAAAGTAAAATTAGGAGAACCTTCTAGTATTTCTATAGATAGAAATGTAACAGCAAGGCCGCAGACTGCAATTACTATTTCAGGCGAAGATGAAGATGCACTTATAAAAGTTATAAAAACTAATGAAGAAAAAATTGTAAAAGCTTTTAAGAAAGAAGAGCTTTTAGCTATTCAAAAACGCATCTTAAAATCGTTAAAAAAAACAGATTCCCTTACATCTAACTTTGGTATAAAACTTAACTTCCCTACAATCTACAGATATACAAAAAAGGAGAAGAATTTCTTTTGGATGCGTAAAGATTTAAAAAGAGGAGGTAATATGAATATAACTGTTTATGAAGTGCCTCTTAATGCAATAGATAAAGATTCTTTTTATATGGCTCGTATTGTGCGTATGAGAGACTCTGTTTCTGGATCTAATATTACGTTAGGTAAAGGTCGTTTTCAAACAGAAAAATCTTATGCTCCATTGTTATTTGAAACAGAAATTGATGGTCATTTTGCCTGGGAAATGAAAGGAACTTGGGATATAAGAGATGGTCGACTAATGGTTGGACCATTTATAAATTATGCAATTAGAGACGAGAAAAATAATAGATATCTTGTTTTAGAAGGCTTTATATTTTCTCCATCGTTAGATCAAAGAGATACTATGTATGAACTTGAGGCAATATTAAAATCAGTTAAGATTCTATAAAAACAAGTGTTTTAATAAAACAAAAAACCCGATACAGTCTGTATCGGGTTTTTTGTTATGTTTTAAAAAATTAGTTTTTCTCTTCTATCTTAGAATCACCATCTTCATCCTTAGAAGCTTTTTTAAACTCCTTAATTCCACCTCCAAGGCCACGCATCATTTCTGGTATTTTTTTACCTCCAAAAAGTAATAATACTACCAAAACAATAAGACCTATTTGCCAAGGTCCAATCATACCTAAAAATATACCTAAAAAATTCATGTCTTTAATTTTAGAATAGCAAAGATACTAAAGAAATATGATGAGGCGATAGTATGAGTATATTTTAACCTGATTTCTTTTAGAAAATAACGTGATATGAGTGGTAAAAAAGATAATAGGGCGATATCTTTTATCGTTAATATTTTCTTATTCTAAAGCTAGGTATAAACTATTTTAGGTTTTCCTTAATAGAATTCGAGTTTCATACTTTTGATAGTATATTTGCAAGCATATGTCACGTAAAAAAGGCGAGAAAAAAGCATTTACCAAAAAACTCCTGCATAAATACAGGTTAGTGATCTTAAATGAAGACACTTTTGAAGAACGCCTTTCTTTTAAACTAACAAGACTTAATGTTTTTATCCTTGTAGGCATATCTGCCATTGTACTTATTGCCTTAACCACATTACTTATTGCCTTTACACCTATAAGAGAATATATTCCAGGGTATTCTAGTAAAAAATTAAAAAAACAAGCAGATGAGTTGTTAACTCAAACAGACTCTTTAAAGACAGTGATAGATATTAATGAGCAACAATATATTTCTATACGTAAAGTATTAACAGGAGACATAAAAACAATAGAGTTTGATAAAGATTCTATAGATGATACTTCAGATAGTACTAATGAAATTACTATAGAACCATCAAAAGAAGATTCGTTATTGCGTGCAACTGTAGAGAGACAGGATAAATACAACCTGTTTGAAAGTGAAGATACCACTGTAGATTTTGCACTTTTTCCGCCTGTAAAAGGAGTAATTTCTTCTGGATATGATAGTGAATTAAAACACTATGCGGTTGATGTGGTTACAGAAAAAGACGAACCTGTAAAAGCTGCAGCAGATGGTACGATTATCTTTGCTTCTTGGACAGCAGACACAGGACATGTACTTATCATAGAACACACGAATGATTTAATTACAGTATATAAGCATAATGCATCACTTTCTAAAGAACAAGGAGATCTTGTTAAGGCAGGAGAAGTAATAGCTACAGTAGGGAATACAGGAGAATTAACAACAGGTCCTCATTTACATTTTGAATTATGGAATAATGGGTACCCAATTAACCCAACTAACTATATAGATTTTAAATAAGATGTCTATCAAATCCTTTGCTGCCAAAATATTTGCTTCACGCATTAAGCGTAAGATAAATGCATGGGCATCAAACCCTATAGCAACTCAAGAAAAAGTCTTTAAATTCCTTATTGATGCAGCTCAATATACAGATTTTGGAAATGATCATCATTTTGATACAATCCATTCTCATGAAGACTTTATAAAAAAAGTCCCTATTAGAGATTATGAAGCATTACGACCCTATATTGATCGTGTAGTAGCTGGAGAATCTGACATCGTATGGCCTGGAAAACCGCTTTATTTTGCAAAGACTTCAGGAACAACTTCAGGAGCCAAATATATTCCGCTTACAAAAGACAGTATGCGTACACACCCAGATACAGCACGTAATGCAATCTTATGTTATATTGCTGAGACTGGAAAAACAAGTTTTGTAGATGGGAAGATGATCTTTTTACAAGGAAGCCCAGAAGTAGAAGAAAAGAACGGGATTAAATTAGGAAGACTTTCAGGCATTGTAGCACATTATGTCCCTAATTACTTGCAAAAAAATCGCTTGCCAAGTTGGGAAACTAATTGTATTGATGATTGGGAAACCAAAGTAGATGCTATTGTTGATGAGACTATAGATAAAGATATGACCATCATAAGTGGAATCCCTTCTTGGGTTCAAATGTATTTTGAGAAATTGATTAAAAAGTCAAATAAACCTATAGGTGAACTCTTTAAGAATTTTAATCTCTTTATCTATGGAGGTGTAAATTATGAACCCTATAGAGCCAAGTTTGAAAACCTTATAGGCAGACGTGTAGATAGTATCGAGTTGTATCCAGCTAGTGAAGGGTTTTTTGCATTTCAAGACAAACAAGATGAAAAAGGAATGCTATTACAATTAGATAGCGGAATCTTTTATGAATTTGTAAAAGCCGATTCATTCTTTGAAGAAAACCCTATACGTATTACCTTAAAAGATGTTGAGATTGGTGTAAACTATGTCATGATTATTTCAACAAGTGCTGGATTATGGGGATATAATATTGGAGATACCGTCATATTTACGGCTACAAAACCATATCGTATTGTTGTTTCTGGACGTATCAAACACTTTATATCTGCTTTTGGAGAACACGTAATAGGAAAAGAAGTAGAACAAGCATTACAAGAAGCTATCAAAGGAACAGAAATGCGTATTAATGAATTTACAGTAGCTCCGCAAATTACTCCAACAGAAGGATTGCCCTATCACGAATGGTTTATCGAGTTTGAAAATGACGATGGAGATATGTACGCTTTCGCGAAAGCTATAGATGCCTCTTTACAATCTCAAAACAGTTATTATTTTGATCTTATAGAAGGAAATGTGTTACAACCATTAAAAATTTCTAAAGTAGTATCAGGAGGGTTTAATGAGTATATGAAATCTATAGGAAAACTAGGAGGTCAGAATAAAATCCCTAGACTTTCTAATGATAGGAAGATTGCAGATAAATTACCGATTATTTAAGTATCTTTGAGCTTTAATATGAGTATATTAAAAAAACAAAGGCGTACCAGAGCGCAAGAAAGCAGTAGCGCCATAGAACGCATGTATATTACCATGCGCCATCTTTTCAACCGTGGCTTCTATAAACCTATGGGAGTTTCTGGAGAAACACTCCGAGAAGCATTACTTATTTTAAGACCTGAAATATACGGATCTATCGCTGAAGAAAAAGTAGAATTAGATGGTTTATTGTATGTAATAGATAGACTTCCTGAAAGAATAGAAGAATGTCGTTTTATCAATTTAACAAGTGATGAAGGATATAAGAATAGTCTTTTTAAACCTATAATTCCCCGTAAACGTAGACGTAATTGTTATCGGATTGATGAAGAACAAATGAATATAGAGGTCACAAGAGGACGCTCTGAGATTTATGATATTCTTACACACCTTACTTTTCTATTTATAGAGTCTCATAAAATCATGAATCGTGTATTGATTAATGATCGAGGAGATCTTACTAGGGACTGGGAAAAATTAGAAAAAGCTGTGCTCTCAGAAGAAGAGTTTACGCAAAAAGAAAGAGAAGTTGCTATTACACATACCGCAAATATCCTCGGAAGAACTTTTGAAGAAGTAAATGAGGTTGCACCATTATTTAATACAAAAAATAATACGAGGCGTTTTTTAGAAATCATCTATTGGTTAGGAAAACTTGCCATTGCAGAGATGACAGAAGATAAAAAGCGCACTGTTACTTTTAGTCCTATATTAAGAGAACGATTAGGGCATCACATTCATGGCGAAATTTGGGCGCAAAATATAAAAAGAACACTTAAAGAAAATGATTTAATTCACCGCCCTATTCATATCATAAGTGCAAATATGCATAGTGTGATGAATACAATATATGCACCTGTCGCTTTAAAAAACGAACTTAAAAAGAGTTCTAAATTAGATGTTTACGAACTTCTTAGTGATTCTAATAGTAGTAAATTAAGAACTAAGGTTGAGAAGGCTGCATTACAAAATGGTATGATATATCTAGCTGATGAAAGTGGTACAAATATAAACGTTCAGATATTTGATATGTGTAAATTGGCAGTAGAACAAAATGAATTTTGTGATCAAAAGACGCAACCAAAGGATGATCCTGTCATCTTAGTTATGGACTATGCTTTTGGGGAGCAAGCGTATGAGACGATGGAAGAGCTGTTAAAACCTTTTAAAGAAGGCGAGAATACAACGTATCTTGACGTATATTCTGTGTCAATTATGGGTAAAGCAGGAATTCTAGAAGGAGGCAAAGGAGACATTATGATACCTTCTGCTCACCTTTTTGAAGGGACTGCAGACAATTACCCATTTAACAATGCGTTAAAGAAAGAAGATTTAGAAAGCGAAGGATTAAGAGTATTTGAAGGAGCAATGGTCACAGTATTAGGAACCTCATTGCAAAACAGAGATATTTTAAAATTCTTTCATGATAGCACCTGGAATGTTATAGGTCTAGAAATGGAAGGAGCTCATTACCAAAAGGCAATTCAAGCAGCCTCTAAGTTAAGAGGAAACATACAAGAAGATGTTGAGGTGCTTTATGCATATTATGCGTCTGATAACCCACTAGAAACAGGAAGTACACTTGCTTCTGGAGGGTTAGGAACAACAGGAGTAAAACCTACATATTTGATTACAGAAAAAATACTGTATCATATTTTTAAGATATAACAACCAAAAACCAAAATACATGAGTGTACCACAACCAGCGTCTAATGCTGATCAAGAAATGGATCTCACGGATGTTTTTTCGCTCTTTCAGCGCATTTTTTATAAATTTTTAGCCCTTTGTTTTAAGGCTGTAGACTTTATGTTTAAATTTTGGTGGATTATCCTATTGTTAATTATAGGAGGAGCTGCTTTAGGGTATTTTACAAAAAGTGCTCCTAAATACGAATCTAGCCTTATTATTCAAACCAATTTTAATAGTCAATCATATGTCTACAATGCAGTTAAGCAGTTTGATGAAAATCTTTCTGAAAAAGATGCTGAATTTGTTACATCTATTGGTTTAGATCTTGAAAATCGTACTATTACAGGTTTAGAAATCACACCAATTATTGATGTAGTTGCTCTTATAGGAAAAGATTCTAAAATATCAGATAGAGCTCTAAATACTGTTGTTAAAGAGTTAGATGTAAGTGATGATATTGAGTTGTTTGCGACAGATCGTTTTTATCCAAACTATAAATACCATACACTGAAAGTAACATTAACTAGTGAAGCGGCAAAAAAGGATATTTCGAAAATAGTACAATATATTAATGATCAACCTTATATCAAGAAGATTAAAGAGGAAATGATCAATAATATGAAAGACCGTATCGAAAAGAATGAGAAAATAGTAAAACAAGCAGATGTATTAATAAGTAGTTATGCTAAAAGTTCTGATATTTCAGCTGAAATCACAAGTGATGATCTTTCGTTTTTTAATAATCAAAACAATTTAAATGTAAACGGTGTTCTAGCATTTAAGAATACGATCATTACAGAAACAGAAGAGCTCAAAAATGAATTTATTACAGCATCCGATGCTATGGTTGTTGTAAGTGATATTCAAACAGCAAAAGCAAGTTCATTAAAAGACAAAAAAGAGATTTTATACCCTATACTTTTTGTGTTTTTATTTTTATTCTTGGCAGGTATTCGATATACCTATATTTCCTTAAGAAAAGAAGTAGAAGCTCGAAATCTACTTAATTAGAAGAGATTCTTTTTTAAAAAAAACAGCATGACTAAAACAGCATTAATAACAGGAGTCACAGGGCAAGATGGTGCCTATCTGAGTGAGTTCTTGTTAAAAAAAGGATACATTGTACACGGTGTTAAAAGAAGATCTTCTCTGTTTAACACAGACCGAATAGATCACTTATATCAAGACCCGCATGTAGATCATCGTAATTTCTTTTTACACTATGGTGATCTTACAGATAGCTCAAACTTATTACGTATTATTCAGCAAGTACAACCTGATGAGATATACAATTTAGGCGCTATGAGTCATGTTCAAGTTTCTTTTGAGATGCCAGAATATACCGCAAATGTAGATGGCTTAGGAGCACTAAGACTGCTAGAATCTATTAGAGCTTTAGGGTTAGAAAAAAAGACAAAAATTTATCAAGCTTCTACCTCAGAACTATATGGAAAAGTTCAGGAAGTTCCTCAAACAGAAACAACCCCTTTTTACCCTAGAAGTCCGTATGCAGTAGCAAAAATGTATGCCTATTGGGCTACAGTAAACTATCGTGAAGCCTATGATATTTTTGCTTGTAATGGAATTCTTTTTAACCATGAATCTCCCATACGTGGAGAAACATTTGTAACGCGTAAGATTACACGTGCCACATCCCGTATAGGATTAGGATTACAAGAAAAAATGTATTTAGGAAACTTAGATGCAAAACGCGATTGGGGACATGCGAAAGATTATGTAAAAATGATGTGGATGATTCTCCAGGCTGAAGAAGCAGAAGATTGGGTGATTGCAACAGGAACGACAACTACGGTTAGAGACTTTATAAAAATGACATTTAACCATATTGGAGTTACTCTTGAGTTTAAAGGAGAAGGGATTGATGAAAAAGGAATTGTTACCGCATCAGAAAATCCAGATTTTCCAGTAAAAATAGGACAAGAAGTCATTGCTGTAGATGAAAAATATTTTAGGCCTACCGAAGTAGATTTGTTAATAGGTGATGCTACAAAGGCATTTGAAAAACTAGGCTGGAAGCCAGAATACAAATTACAAGACCTAGTCGATGATATGATGAAGAGTGATATTAACCTGATGAAGAAAGATAGCTACCTTAAAGAAGGAGGATATACAACACTAAACTATTTTGAATAGCAGGCATATGAATAAAGATGCAAAAATATATATTGCAGGGCATCGGGGGTTAGTAGGAAGTGCTATTAAAGAAGATTTAGAAGCAAGAGGATATACAAACCTTGTGTATCGTACTTATAAAGAATTAGATTTAACAGACACGCGCGATGTAGCTTCTTTTTTTGAAGAAGAAGCTCCAGAATATGTTTTTTTAGCTGCTGCAAAAGTTGGAGGTATTGTTGCAAACAACACCTATAGAGCAGATTTTATACATGCAAATCTGATGATTCAAAACAATGTGATTCATCAGAGTTTTAAAAGTGGAGTTAAGAAATTACTTTTTTTAGGAAGCACCTGTATTTATCCTAAAGAAGCACCGCAACCTATGCCAGAAGACAGTCTTCTTACAGGAACTTTGGAATATACAAACGAACCTTATGCAATTGCTAAGATTGCAGGTATCAAAATGTGTGAGAGTTATAATTTACAGTATGGGACAAACTTCCTTTCTGTAATGCCTACAAATCTGTATGGATATAACGACAATTTTGATTTAGAAAAATCTCATGTTTTACCAGCACTGATTCGGAAGATGCATCTGGCAAAATTACTCTCTGAAGGAAAACATGATGAGGTTATAAAAAATTTAGATGTTTCCGCTTTCGCGAAAGCGGAAGAAGTTCTACAAAAATATGGAGTTTCGGGATCATCTGTAGAAATTTGGGGAACAGGAGCGCCACGCAGAGAATTCTTATGGAGTAAGGATATGGCAAATGCTTGTGTTTTTATTATGGAAAACACAAATTTTGAAGATGTAAAACCTGTTGGAGATATTAGAAATACACATATCAATATTGGCACTGGAGAAGATATCTCTATTAAGGAACTTGCAAAAACAATCCAAAAGATAGTAGGATTTACAGGCAAACTTACATTCAACACTTCAAAGCCAGACGGGACATTACGTAAGCTCACAGATGTTTCTAAACTACATAGATTAGGATGGAAACACAACGTTCAATTAGAAGAGGGTATAAAAAAGCTCTATAATTGGTATCTAGAAAAACAATAAATGAATATAAGACTTTGGACACCACGCTACACGTATAATCGAATACGTTATTACGTATTTGAAAAGCGTAACAAGGATAAGCCTTGGATTACACAAGATGCAATTAAAGTTATAGAAAATATATTACAAAAAGATTTTGTAGGTCTTGAGTTTGGTTCAGGAAGAAGTACGGTATGGTATGCAAAACAGATAGAACATTTAACAAGTATAGAAGATCATAAAGAGTGGTATGAAGAAATACGTACACAATTTAAAGAAGCAAATATTTCAAATGTAACGTATCTTTTTAAAAATGCTGAAGGAGATGATATTGCTCAAACCGATTATTGTCGTGTTATAGATGATTATAAGGATAATTCTATGGACTTTATTGTAGTAGACGGCAAACATAGAGATGTGCTTGCAAATAAAGCAGTACATAAGCTTAAAAAAGGCGGGGTTTTATTACTTGATGATGCAAATCGATACCTGTCTCATAAGACAGTATCTCCATATTCTATAAAAATGAACCGTGATAAAATGACTCCAACTTGGCAACATTTTCAAAAACAAGTAGAAAACTGGGAGTTGATATGGACAACAAATGGTGTTTCTGATACAGCTATTTTTATAAAAAAATAAGCACATGCTCAAATCTCTTTTAGATACTAAGAATGGCCGTACAGTTGCTGGCAACTATATGGCTTTACTTTTTATCCAAGGAGCTAATATACTTTTACCTTTATTGACATTGCCTTATTTAATAAGAACAATAGGGACAGAATGTTTTGGTTTGGTTATGATCGCTCAGACTATAGGTGTTTTTTTAACTATTATAGTAGATTTTGGATTTAATATAAGTGCAACAAGAGAAGTTTCTTTGTTAAGAGAAAATAAAGAAAAACTATCACAGCTTTACTGGAATGTTTTTTATATAAAATTTGCATTGGTAATACTCACTTTTTTGATCGTTGTCTTATTAGTGGTGACGATCCCTCGATTTAAAACAGAATCTCTTGTATATATATTAAGTTTTGGAATGGTTTTAGGTCAGGCAATCTTCCCTACTTGGTTTTTTCAAGGAATAGAAAAAATGAAAGTAATCACCTTTATTAATGTACTTGCCAAAGTTATTTTTACGGCTTCTATTTTTATTTTTATTTTAAGCCCTATAGATTATGAATTTGTGCCTTTGTTTAATGGAGGAGGATTTATCTTGGCTGGTGTTATAGGATTTATGTATAGTTTAAAATATGTAGATTTTAAGAAACCAGATTTTCAAGGAATACAGGTCTTACTTAAAGATACATCAAGCTTATTTGTCTCAAATTTTGCTACAAGTCTTTATACTTCTGGGAACACGTTTATTTTAGGAATGTTAGGAGGAGATGCTATTGCTGGAATTTATTCCAGTATGGAAAAACTAGTTCTTGCTTTAAAAAATGTTTTTGTTCCTCTTTATCAGGCAATCTTTCCTTGGTTGGCAACAAAAGAACCTGAAGAAATGAAGTCTTTTATTAAGAAAATGGCATTACCAGTGACAATCATAGGGTCAGTAATTGCGATTACCATCATTTTTATAGCTAAGCCATTATTACACTTGATATATAATGATTCTAAAATAGATAATTATAGTATTATATTTCAAATACTGGCATTAATTGCTCTATTTTCTGCTCTTAACATGCTACTCGTCTCTTTGTATTATCCAGCAATCAAACACTATAAGAAAAGAATGTACACGCTTGTTGCTGGTGGATTATTTAATTTATGCGTGGCATTGGTTATAGGGTATTTTTATGGAATATATGGAGTAGCTATCGCTGCAGTCTCTACAGAGCTTTTTATTCTTATAGTTGCGTATTTCTTTTTTAATAAAGCATCATTACTTAAAAATAGATCATGAAAAAACTTGTGATCATACAAACCGTAACTCCTGACTATAGAGCAGCAGTTTTTAATGTAATAAGAGAGGGACTTACTACTTCTGGCTTTGAACTTTATCGAGGGAAAGAATATTTTGAAAGATCTGTAAAGACGGATGATCGTATTGAAGCACAAGAGATAAAAAACATTTATTTATTAAAACGAAAATTCCTTTTTCAATTAGGTATATGGCATCTTTTATTTAAAGATGTTGTTTTGGTTTTAGAAATGAATCCTCGTATTGTTTCTAATTGGATTTTCCTTTTTTTAAGAAGACTTAGTGGGAGAAAAACGGTGTTGTGGGGACACGCTTGGCCAAGAAGCGGTAAAGGAAGTAAGAGTGACTGGTTGCGTAACGTTATGCGTAGATGCGCTTCCTCCATTATTGTGTATACAAAACAACAACAAAAGGAATTGTCAGATTACATGCCTACAAAAACTATTTATGCAGCTTCTAATGCCTTATTGCATAAAAAAGATATTGTTGTACAAGCAACCTCTAAGCTTCCTAAGCATCTTATTTATGTGGGTAGACTTTCTGAAGCAAAGAAACCGCTCTTTTTAGTAAGAGCATTTAGAGAAGCATTAAATGTAATTCCTAAAGATGCAAAACTTATTATTGTAGGAGAAGGAGATCAAATGATTAGAATACAAGAATTTATAAAAAATCATCATTTGGAAGATAGGATTATGCTTAAGGGACATATAAACGATTATAAACAATTAAAATCGTTTTATGATTCAAGTCTATTCAGTGTTTCTCCTGGATATGTAGGGCTATCTATAACGCAAAGCTTTGGTTTTGGAGTTCCTATGTTAATTTCAAAAGAAGAACCTCATTCACCAGAAATTGAAGCTGCGATAGATGGTCAAAATACATTATTTTATAAAACAGATGACGTTATACGCTTTCGCGAAAGCGTAAAATATATATATACTCACAAAGCGCAATGGATAGATAAAAGGGCAGAAATTGCATTATATTGTAAAGAAAACTATTCAGTAGAGTCCATGGCATCTACATTTATTAACTTAGTAAACGTATATGGGACTTAAAATAACATTGACATTTACCTATGTATTGATAACGGTTGTACTATTTGCAACGTTTGATACTACATTATCCGTATGGCTTTCTTTTTTTATAAATGCACTTATTCTTCTATTTATAACAGTCTTTCACATATTTGCAGAAAAAGATTATTCTCCTTTTATATCCTCTTTTATCGTTTTTTCCTTTTTGTTTTTTTTGGTAGCTCCTATTATACAAATTAACACTTTTGAAGGGGTTAATAGAGAGTTTATGACTTATTATCCATATGCAGAAAATGAAGCCGTTTTTGCAAATACGCTTATTTGTATTTTTAATATCGTTTTCTTTTCAACGTATATCTTTTTAAAACGACAAAAAGCATTTCAAAAAAGACCAAAGATATCAGAAAGTTCATCTCGATTATTACCAGTGACTATTGTTTCTATTGCAATTGTCAGTGTACTTGTTGTATTAGCTAGTTTGAATTTTGTGCTTGATGAGGTTACAAGGCCGTCATGGAAGGAATCAAATTTTTCTACTATTGAACTTTTGTTATGGAAGAAAGTGTTTTTTCTAGTTCCTTTTGGAGGAATTCTACTATGCTTTCAATATTTTAAAAAAGAGAAAAAGAAAGCTGTAAACTGGGTGGTAATCGCATCTCTATTATTCTTTTTTTTAATGATTTTATTGTGGTTTAAAAACCCACTTACAGAAAAACGTAATGCATTAGGTCCCATATATATATGCTTAATATTTCTGTTTGTTCCTAAGGTTTTAAATAAAAATGTGAAAACACTGTTTTTCTTATTTTTTTCAATGATTATTTTATTCCCACTTTCGGCAATACTTACTCATAGTGATGCTACATTTAAGGAAATTATTAAAGAACCATCTATTCTTATTGAACAAATGAAAGGAGGTGGAATTGCAAATGCTTTTAATACATTAAATTATGATGCTTTTGCAAATATAATGACCACTACAGATTATGTTGGAGTTCATGGATATGCATATGGAGAGCAATTTTTAAGCGCATTTTTATTTTTTATTCCTAGAAGTCTTTGGGAAAGCAAACCTATTTCTACTGGTCAATTAGTGGGAGAATATTTAATAGACGATTATGATTTTAGATTTAGTAATCTTTCTAATCCTTTAGTTTCAGAAGGGTATATAAATTTTGGAATAGTCGGAGTGATTTTAGTAGCTATCGGTCTTGCGATTGCAATACTCAAACTAATGACTTGGCTTAAAAGTGATAATTATCTTAAAAAGATAATGGCTTTTTATTTTGGAATGCATTTAATTTTTCTTCTTAGAGGAGATTTTGCAAATGGATTTTCCTATTATATAGGAACCTTGATAGGAGTAATTCTTATTCCTAAAACAATAGAATACTTCATAAAAAATATATTAATACACCAGAACAAATGGAAGAAATCAAAAGTAACAAAACAACTAGGTTAGTTGTTATTATGCTTGGAGTACTATTTGGACTGGTAGTACTCCCCACAAATTTAAAATCGATAGCGATTTTACTATTTGGTGTATCTGTTTTAATTATGGTATTACAACGCAAATGGTATTTTAACAAACAGTTTTTTATAACCAATGCGGGACTCTATTTACTTATTCTAGTAACCTTTTTTTATAGTAGTAATACTGATTATGCACTTAGGAAAGCGCTTAATATGGTATCTCTTCTTATTTTTCCTTTTATTTTCTCTCTTTTTAAAGAAGAAGAAGGAAAAACTCTTTTTAAAAAACTACACGTTTTTTTAACGATTTATATTATAGGTGTATTTATATATAATGTGGTTCCCTTCTTATGGTTTTACGGCACACATTATACTTGGGATGGTATTCTAACGCATTTTATTACACTTATAAGAACACAAATGGGGAAGTTTAATATTCACCCTATTTATATGTCTATGCATTGTAGTATTGCCATTTTATTTTCTTTTTACATATTGCGAGGATTAAAATCAAAAGTGAAGATAGCTGCTGTATTAGGTATTGATATTACACTTATTTTCTTTTTATTATTATACGCAAAAAAAGGGCCTTTAATAGCACTCATTATTGTGTTTTCTTTATTTGTTGTTTTTCAACGAAAACAAAAATTACTCAAGCCTTATTTATTAGCAATTACAACACTTATATTCCTTACGATAGCCATTCCAAAAACGAGAGATAGGTTTGTAGAATTACTTAAGATAGAAAGTTTAGATGAAGGAGGAATAACTTCGACAAATATTAGATACACTATATATAGTACTGCTCAAGAACTTATAGTAGCATCACCATTAATAGGATATGGAATAGGAGATTATAATGATATTTTGCGAGAGGAGTATATGAAAGATGATAATACACTTTTAGCAGAAAGAAAATATAATGCCCATAATCAATATTTTAGTTTGCTTTTGATGGGAGGAATACCATTGTTATTGGCATATATTATTATGGTTGGAATGAATCTTATATATGCAATTCGTTTTAATAATCAGTTATTGATATTATTTCTTGTTTTTTATTCTATAGTAATGTTTACCGAGAATATTTTAGAACGAGAAGCTGGCATTATATTTTTTGCTTTCTTTTTAAACTTCTTTGGACTTAAGAGCTTATATACACGTGAAGAAAACTAAATCTATATTGATATTAGGCCCTCTTCCAGAACCTACTACAGGAGTTTCTCTGGCAAATAAAGTTGTATATGATATCTTAAAAGAACAATCAGATTATACAGTTACTGTTATTAATACATCATATACGAGATTTGATGAAGCTATTGGAAAGTTTTCATTTCATAAACTTTTCTTCAATCTATCATTTTACCCAAAAGCATATAAGATTTTCTTTAACAAGATTATTTATATCACCCCAGGACAAACTTTTTTTGGAATAGTTAAATACACCGTTTTTATCTTACTAAGTGCTTTCTTGAGAAGAGAAGTTATTATTCATGTACATGGAAATCATTTAGGAAATGAGTATAAATCCCTTAAAGGTATTAAGAAAAAGATATTTTATTTTTTAGTATCTAAAACAACAAAAGGGATTGTACTTTCAAAATCATTAAAAGATAATTTAACACCTTTTATTTCTAAAGAAGCAATTAAGGTGCTTCCTAACTTTGCTGAAGATTATTTAATAGACACACTTGTTGAAAAATCCTTTGACAAGCTTCAAATCATCTATTTAAGCAATCTAATGGAAGAAAAAGGAATTTTTGACCTACTTAATGCCTTAGCATTACTTGAAGCAAATAACATCCCGTATGAAGCTAGAATTGCAGGAGCCATTGATCACACACAAAAAGAAGAAATAGAAAAACGATTTGCACAACTTCATAACACAACCTATGTAGGAATCGTAAAAGGAGAAGCTAAAAAGGAAATATTACATTGGGGAAATATCTTTGTATTGCCTACATATTATCAAATGGAAGGACAACCCATTTCTATATTAGAAGCTATGGCTACAGGGAATGTAATCTTAACCACAAAGCATGCAGGGATTCCAGATGTAGTAAATAATGTTGAGCATGGACGTTTCTTTGAAAAGAAAAATCCAAAAGATTTATATACATCACTAATGTATTATAATTCCCATAAAAACGAAGTATTACGCATAAGTGAATCAAATAGATTATATTTCAAAGAAAATTTCACCAGACTACAGTTTAAAGAAAGATTGTTAGAGATTTTATAGATATGCCTATGAAGTACCTTATTCTTGTTTTCTTATTTTTTATGGCAATCAGTTGTAATCATATAGATGACTCTATTAAGATTATAGGTTGGGGGGATAGTATGATGAAAGGATCTGGCGGAGACAAATCAATCCTAGAAATACTTACAGAAGAATTAAAAGTTGCTCATGAAAATTTTGCAATAGGCGGTATAGGTTCTAATAGTGTTGCTGTATTACAAGGAGGAATACCTATGCAATTGGTTCTTAAAAATCAGGAGATTAAAAAATTAGGGCCTACAGAAATAATCTATTATAATATCGAACCTATAAATTTTCAAACAGAACAATTTAGAAAAGGATTTATAGATTCTATAGAAGGAAAAATTGAGCGGTTATCAGAAAAAGAAAATAACAGAAAAACAATAGGATATACAGTTACACCTAAAGACATAAACACCTCTGTAAAGGTCAAAGATACTGTTGTTTTTAGATTTGAAGATGCCATAAGATATAATAACGAATGGACGATTATTTGGGCTGGAAGAAATGATAAAAAATCTGGAGATCATGTATTTCGAACAAGAGATAATATTCAAGCAATGATTGATCATTTAGGGAAAAATGCTAGAGAACATGCTCTTGTACTATCTATTTGTAACGGTATTGCAGATAATGAATTTAAAGGAAGTATCCCTCATACAGAAATTGTAAGATTAAATTCAGTTCTCAAAGAAACTTTTGGAGATCGCTTTGTAGATGTGCGGAGTTATATGGTCAATACCGCAATTTATGATATGGGAATGATACCAACAGAACAAGATTTAGAAGACATAAAAAAAGATTGTATTCCGAGGAGCTTGTTAAAAGATAATGTACATTTTAATACCTTGGGCTATGAAGCTACTGGGAAGTACTTAGCCAAAGTAATTAAGGAAAAAAAGTGGATCATACAAAAATGAAATATCAAAACTTAGATATATATAAAACACCAAAAGATTTTAGAGGAAAGTCTAAAATCACAGTGCAGTTATGGTGGATTATACAAGCAACATTATTTAGGTGTTCTCCTCAATTTTTATATGGATGGCGTCGTTTTTTATTACGTTCGTTTGGTGCTAAAATTGGAAAAAAGGTTATTATACGTCCTACAGCAAAAATCACATACCCTTGGAAACTCTCAGTAGGAGATTATAGTTGGATAGGGGATGACGTTGTTTTATATACTCTTGGAGAAATAGAAATAGGCGCACATGCAGTTATCTCACAAAAAGGATATATCTGTACAGGCACTCATGATTATGAATCTACAGACTTTAGAATTTATGCAGAGAAAATCACTATTGGGGAAAAATGCTGGTTAGCAACAGATGTGTATGTTGCACCAGGAGTTTCTATTGGTAATGGAACTGTCATTGGTGCAAGAAGTAGTATTTTTAAAGATATGCCAGAAGAAAAAATATGTATAGGTAATCCTGCAAAACCTATACGAGATCGTGTATAACTTCTCAAAAAATCTTTTCTTTGTAGCTTAATGAATTCTTTTGAAGAAACGCACTCACATTACATTAATTGGTCTTAACTTTTTTCCAGAAAATACGGCTATTGGTTTATACTCAACACAACTAGCACAGTACCTAGAAATGCATGATATAAAACTAGATATCATTACAGCGTTTCCCTATTACCCACAATGGAAAATTGCATCAGAGTATCAAGACAAACCTTCATATCTTAAGGAAGAACTAGGTACTATAAATCTATATAGATATAAACAGTATGTGCCTGGAAAACCTACTTTCTTAAAAAGAATTATACACATTCTTTCTTTTACTTGGGGTTCTTTCTGGAATCTATGGAAAATAAAAAATTGTGATATTGTTATCTCAATTGTTCCTTTTACGAGTTCTACACTTCTAGGCTACGTACAAAAAAAACGCTTTAATGCAAAGTCTTGGATTCATATACAAGATTTTGAATTTGATGCAGCATTTCAATCGGGACTCACAAAAAGTGGAGAACAAAAAGGAGGGCTTGTTTATAGGTTTCTAATGCAACTTGAAAAATCCTTGTTTTCAAGAGCAGATAGGGTAAGTACAATAAGTCATATGATGCTTGAAAAATTAAAGAAAAAGACAACAGCCTCTACTTATTTTTTACCTAATTGGATAGATGAAAAGCAAATTAATCCCGCTTTCGCGAAAGCACATTCTTATTTAAAATCGTCAAAATTTAAAATCCTGTATTCTGGAAATATAGGTGATAAACAAGATTGGGGTTTTTTTATGAGATTTGTTGAGGTCATAGATTTTGAACGTTTTGAAATTGTTATTGTAGGTGATGGAGCAAAACGCACTTGGCTTGAAGAAGAAATAAAATCCTATTCAGGAATTACACTGTATCCACCAGTTCCTTATGAAGACTTATCCGATCTTTTGTGTAGTGCAGATGTACATATCCTTTTTCAAAAACCAGAAGTAGTAGATACAGTTATGCCTTCTAAGATCTTAGGAATGATGGCAAGCGCAAAACCTTCTATTATTACGGGACATAAACAATCTGAGGTAGCACAAGCAATGACAATTTCTGAAGGCGGATATTATAGTTCTGAAAAAGGAATAGAAACTGTATTAAAGCAATTAAACACCTTGGTTAATGACGCTATATTGACTCAAGAAATGGGAAAAAAAGCAAGAAAATACGTAACCTCAAATTTTGCAAAAGATCAAATTTTATCGACCTTTTTACAAGAACTAACACAATTATAATAGATAGTCCTTAAAAGACTGTAAATACTTCCCTATTTTTGTGTTTTAACTCATTTAATATATGAAATGAGCATAAACAAATTAGATTCTTTGCATAGCAACCATACTAATTTAGATTTTTTATGCGAAAGCGTAGCGGTTGATCTAAGCAGAAAATTTTTATTTGTTTGAAAAATAAAAATTTTTAAATAAATGAAAATAACCGTAGTAGGGACAGGCTATGTTGGTTTAGTTACAGGAACATGCCTAGCAGAAACAGGAAATGAAGTTATTTGCGTAGATATAGATGAAAAGAAAGTACAGCGCATGAAAGATGGCGAAGTACCTATTTATGAACCTCATCTTGATGTACTTTTTGATCGCAATATTAAAGCAGGTAGACTTTCTTTTACAACTGTACTTCAGGAAGGACTTGATCATGGAGAGATTATTTTTCTAGCATTACCTACACCAGAAGATGAAGATGGGTCTGCAGATTTATCTTATGTACTAGGTGTTGCTAGTGACATTGGAGAACAAATGAAAAGCTATAAAGTAATTGTAGATAAAAGTACAGTTCCCGTAGGCACAGCAGAAAAAGTAAGAACAACTATTGCTGAAAAAACAACTATTGATTTTGATGTTGTATCAAATCCAGAATTTTTAAGAGAAGGATTTGCTGTTGATGATTTTCTAAAACCAGAACGTATTGTTGTAGGATCCTCTTCAGAAAGAGCTACAAAACTGATGGAAAAACTCTATAAGCCTTTTGTAAGATCCGGGAATCCTATTATTATTATGGATGAAAAGTCGGCAGAGCTTACCAAGTATGCTTCAAATTCATTCCTTGCAACAAAAATTACATTTATGAATGAGATCGCAAATTATTGCGAGCTTGTTGGGGCAGATGTAGATAAAGTGCGTCGCGGTATGGGAACAGATTCTCGAATAGGAAAACGCTTCTTATTCCCTGGAATAGGATATGGAGGTTCTTGTTTTCCTAAAGATGTAAAAGCACTCCAGAAATCAGGAAAAGAATCTGGTTATGAGTTTCAAATACTAGATGCCGTTATTGATGTAAATGATCATCAGAAGGTGAAATTAATTCCTAAGATAGAAGCTCATTTTGAAGGAGATATAAAAGAAAAAACAATCGCTATTTGGGGACTTGCATTCAAACCCGAAACAGACGATATTAGAGAAGCACCATCTTTATATATGATTGACGCATTACTTTCTAAAGGAGCAAAAATCAAAGCTTTTGATCCAGAAGCAATGAACAACGTAAAAGCAAAATATGAAGATCAAATTGAGTTTACTAAAACCATGTATGAAGCAACTGAAAATGCAGATGCATTGGTAATAAGCACAGAGTGGAGTATTTTTAGAACGCCAGATTTTGTAAAACTTAAAAACAACTTAAATGCAACTGTCATATTTGATGGACGTAATCTTTATGAAGTAGAAGATATGCAGAAAGAAGGATTTACATATATATCTATAGGTAGAAAAGAAGCTTAATATGCGTAAACGAGTTTTAATAACAGGAGCAGCTGGATTTTTAGGATCTCACTTATGTGATCGATTTATAAAAGAAGGATGTTATGTGATAGGAATTGACAATCTTATCACAGGAGATTTAGCAAATATTGAACATTTATTTAAACTAGAGCAATTTGAGTTTTATAATCATGATGTGACAAAGTTTGTTCATGTGCCTGGGAAACTCGATTACATTTTACATTTCGCTTCGCCAGCAAGCCCTATAGATTATCTTAAAATACCTATACAGACACTTAAAGTAGGTTCTTTAGGAACTCATAATCTTTTAGGACTCGCAAAAGAGAAAAATGCACGTATTCTTATTGCATCTACATCAGAGGTATATGGAGACCCATTAGTACACCCTCAAACTGAAGACTATTATGGTAATGTAAATACAATAGGACCTAGAGGTGTATATGACGAAGCAAAACGTTTTCAAGAATCTATTACGATGGCATATCATCGTTTCCATGGTCTAGAAACACGTATTGTACGTATTTTTAATACCTATGGCCCTAGAATGAGGCTTAATGACGGTAGAGTGATTCCTGCTTTTATGGGACAAGCATTACGAGGAGAAGACTTAACTATTTTTGGAGATGGTTTACAAACACGTTCTTTTTGTTATGTGGATGATCAAATAGAAGGGATTTATAAATTATTAATGAGTGATTATACACTTCCTGTAAACATTGGAAATCCAGATGAGATTACAATAAAAGATTTTGCAGAAGAAATTATAAAATTGACAGGAACAAATCAAAAAGTAATCTATAAAAAATTACCTATAGATGACCCTTTACAGCGTAAACCAGATATTAGTCTTGCTAAAAAAGTATTAGGATGGGAGGCAAAAGTATCACGTAGTGAAGGAATGCGAAGAACCTATGATTATTTCAAAAGACTTACTAAGGAACAACTGCACAAAAGTGAATATAAAGATTTTTCAAAGCATATAGTAAAGTAATTCATGGCCTACAAAAAAGGGAGATATTCTAGCTTTATTAGACCTAGCATATATAGCATTGATCTTTTGATTATTAGTGTGCTAGCAAAAGTATGTCTAGTGATGGACAGACATTTGTTTCTTTTTGTAGGATTTATAACGCTGACTTGGATACTGACTTCAATAAAATCTCGCTTTTATGAAGTATATAGGTATACACCGCTTATTAGAATCTTTTCGTTATTAGGGATTCAATTGACCTTATTTACGCTACTGATTTTTGCTTTTTTTGGATTCTTTCATGAAATTAATAGCACACCTTCAGACATTATCTATTATATCATTTATGTTTTTGCAGGAATAACGATTGTAAAACTTGGAGTATTTTATCTTCTTAAAAAATATAGAACGATTCTTGGAGGTAACTTTAGAAGAATTGTTATTCTAGGCGTAAATTCAAAAACACTACAACTAGAAAACTTTTTTAAATCTAATAAACCTTATGGATATCAAGTTATTAATAAGTTTGATGTACAACCATCTGGATCACAATCTTTAGAATCCAGTTTTGCTTTTATTGTAGAAAATAGTATAGACGAGGTTTATTGCTCTATTTCAGAATTCACCAATGAGCAAATACGAGAGATCACAGAATTTGCAGATAATAATCTTAAGATTCTCAAATTTATTCCAGACAATAAAGAGATATTTACAAAAAAGCTGAACTATCAATATATAGGAATTACCCCCATATTATCTCTCCGTACAATTCCTATAGACACTCCTATTAATCAATTTATAAAACGCACCTTTGACATTGTGATGTCTATTATAATTCTTGTTGGATTACTGTCTTGGCTTACACCTATCATGGCAATATTGATCAAGTTAGATTCTAAAGGACCTGTTTTTTTCAAACAAAAGCGTAATGGTCTTGATTATAAAGAATTTTACTGCTATAAATTTAGATCTATGCAACCCAACCCTACGGCAGATTTACATCAAGTAAGTAGGGATGACCAACGTATTACACGTTTAGGGAAAGCAATACGACATACGAGTATAGATGAGTTGCCACAATTTATTAATGTCCTTAAAGGAGAAATGTCTGTAGTAGGACCAAGACCACATATGGTAAGTCATACCCATATGTATGCTGAGCGTATTGATAAATTTATGGTACGTCATTTTATAAAACCAGGTATTACAGGACTTGCACAAGTAAGTGGGTATAGAGGAGAGGTTGAGAGTGATAATGATATTATAAACCGTGTAAAGTTTGATATTTTTTATGTAGAAAACTGGTCATTACTTTTAGACATAAAAATCATTATTCAAACAGTCGTAAAGGCACTTAAAGGAGATGAAAAAGCTTACTAAAAATCAAGCACTTGTCTCTATTATCACTCCTCTGTATAATGCAGAAGCTTATATTACAAATACGATACAGAGTATACAAAATCAAACATATACTCATTGGGAACATATTATCGTAAATGATTGTTCTACAGATACCTCTTTACATATTGTAGAAGAACTTGCAAAAAAAGATATACGTATAAAAGTAGTTACGCTTTCGCGAAATAGCGGCGCTGCCCAATCTCGTAATAAAGCAACAGAACTCGCTACAGGAGAGTATATTGCTTTTCTAGATGCCGATGATTTATGGCATCCTGAAAAATTAGAAAAGCAACTTTCCTTTATGCAGGAAAATAACGCTGCGGTTTCTTATACAAACTATGTACATATAAATGAAGCTGGAGAACCTCTAGGTAAGCGAGTCAAAGCATTGCCAAGACTTACTTATCAAAAACAACATAGCAATAATTATATAGGAAACCTGACAGGCATTTATAAAGCTTCTGAAATAGGCAGAATAATAGCTCCTAATATACGTAAACGCCAAGACTGGGCTGTTTGGTTAGAAGCAATAAAAAAAGGCAACAGGCCTGCTCTAGGACTTCAGGAAGATCTAGCCTATTATAGAATACGAGAAGATTCCATAAGTTCTAATAAATTAAACCTTGTGAAATATAATTTCAAATTCTATAAAGAATACTTAGGGTATACTTGGATCAAATCTGTATTCTATTTATTGAGGTTTTTTTACGAATATTTTTTTGTAAGAATAAAGTGGATTGAGAACCTATAAATATTATTTAGTTTTAAAGTAAATACTCAATTTTTTAAGAAAGAGTTTTAGTGTTATACTAAAGTTGTTTTATACCATAGCAGGACTTGAGACAGTTTATTCTTCATGTAGCAAATTAACTTCGTCGATACGATCATTTAAATCATCTAAATATTTTAAAGCTAACTTATTTTTGTATTCTGTATAAGATCTTGTGGCCCATTTTTTTGCGTTGTTATAATCCCCTTTTATTTCATTATAAAATGCCATATTATAACAAGCTTGTCCAGCAATTTTGACATCTAGATTATTAACCTCTTTTTCCCATAAAGCCGAAGCTTCTTCCCATTTTCCGGTTTCTACATAACGTTTGGCTATTTCAAAATTTGGAGTCTCACTTGTATAATATTTACGATATATTTTTGCCTTATAGGGTAATAATCTTGTCGCATAATCTTGTGCGATTTTTTGACTTATTTGTAGTACAGATTCTTTTCTGTTTTTAGCGGCCTCTATTGCTTTTACTGCGTTAATTCCTGTACCAGTTGTTCTTATTTTTTGAGATACCTCTAACTCATCACTAATCTCTTTTTTAATAGGATCATAAATACGCCATCCTGTTTTTATTGTTGTATTAATAGAAACACTGTGGCGAATAGCAGGGACCTCTATACCTAATGGACCCTTAACTTTAGTCTTAAAAGTATCGTAGGTTGCAGTGGCATCTGTATCATATAATGAAAGTACAAAAAGGCCATCTATAGTATTACTTTTACATATAGTATCTATATCCTCCCAAGACAAAGCAGCAGGAAATACACTGCCTCCAGGATTATTTTTAGCATCAATATGTATTAATTTAACTTCTGTATACTTATTGTTTTTAGCTAATTCTGTTTTTAATGCTAATAATGCTTGATTAGCCCCTTCTCTATCTAAGTTTACTCCTTCAAGGGAGAGAATTTTATCTAGATTATCTAGAAATGATTCTTTCTTAGAAACTACACTTCTATTTAGAATTCCTATTCGTTTTATATCTTGGTGTAGGCTTACTAAAGCTGGTTTAGTAACTTCTGTTGAAATAGATTTCTTACTTCCACATGATAAAGTAATGGAAAGTAGTAATATACAAGAGGCAAAACATTTTAATTTACTATTCATGATTCTGTTTTTTGAATTAACCAGTAGCTAATCTAAATGAATCAGAAACCCATAATTTCATTATTTGGATAATTAGTTAATTTTTGTGGATGATTAGTTAGTTCTTGTGGACGAAGGTTTAATCATTGAGTATATAATTGCCACAAATGAACATTATACGAGAAGGAAACTTTAAAAAATTCAAGTTTTCATTGAAAATGATGAAAAATAAAATGAACGGTAACAGAATATTGATACTAATAGATAAGTATCTGTAAATTTGGTTTTACTGATTTTCTAGTTTAGAAATAAACTGTTTTAATTTTCCACGTTTACTACGATCCATAATGGTTACCTTTTCAAAAAGGACAGTAAGACCTTCTTCAAGGTATTTGAATGTAGCTTGTTTTATGATTTCTTCTTCTAGAAGTGTAAGTACTCGTTGAGCGGTATAAATCACTTTAAACGTATCTATAGTTGTTTGTTCAATGACAAATTCTTGTACATTTCCATCTTCTTCAATCACACTTTTAGTGACATAATAAAACGTGAGACCTGGGACTACTTTTCCGCTAGGGAGCCGTGCAATATCATTGGTACGACCTATGAGTTTTTGTAGAATAGGTTTTTTAGGAGTACTTTTTCGCGAAAGCGTACCCATATCCCCAATATCATAACGTATAAAAGGATGTGCTTTATTATAAAGTGATGTGATGACTATACGACCCGATTCTCCATGAGGCACAGGTTTGTTTTGTTCATCCAGAATCTCTACATATAACAATTCACTATCTACTTGAAATTCATCTTGTGTGTTCTGAAAAGCGATAAGTCCTAACTCAGAAGCGCCATATTCATTAATGACTGGAACCCCAAACTGTGTTTCCATAAGAAGCTTATCACTATCAAAAAGCATTTCGCTGGTTACGATACACGCTTTAAGTGATGTACAGATATCTTTAAGGATAATCTGGTGTTGTTTTAGATACTTCGCAAATAAAACGATACTGCTGGTGTATCCGTTGAGGTATTCAAAAGCTGTCGTGGTAAATTTATGGTGTATTTTTTTGA
>CAYYSK010000016.1:0-28068 GCA_964474345.1 uncultured Flavobacteriaceae bacterium | reverse complement strand
CTCATAAAATGCTATATTTTATGGCACATCCAACCTTCATCACGAAGTTCTAATGAATAATTCGGGTTGAAGTAATTTTATTCTTTTCTTTTTCAAATACTCATTTATACGGGCTCTTTGTGACATTTAAAAAATGCTTTTATAACATCATTTATTTTCGCGAAAGCGTACCCTAAAAAAGTAGTATTTTTACGACAAGAGCATTCATATCGTTCGATAACTTAAAAAAGAAAGATCTCTACATGAAAATATATAGCAGAAAACAGATTTACGAAGCCGATCAAGTAACCGTACAAAAAGAGAATCTTCCATCTATTAACTTGATGGAGCGTGCAGGAGGATACATTTACGAATGGGTACATCAACGTTTACAAGGGGGTAAAGTACCAATCAAGATTTTCTGTGGGATTGGAAACAATGGAGGTGATGGGATGGTACTGTCAAGATACCTGATAGAAAACAATTACAATGTCACGACATATCTAGTAAATTATAACACCAAACGCGTGCCTGATTTCCTAGAAGCTTATAGCCGATTAAAATCAGCAACAAAGAATTGGCCAGTGGTACTTAATGAAGGAGATGACCTACCTGAGATTAGCTCACAAGATATTGTTATAGATGCTATTTTTGGAATTGGACTTAACAGACCGCCACAAGATTGGGTAAAAGCATTATTTACTGCAATTAATGCATCCAATGCATATACACTGAGTATTGATATCCCTTCTGGGATGTATATGGATATGTCTCCACAAGAAGGAGATGTGATTGTACAACCTCGATTTACATTGAGTTTTCAAGCGCCAAAATTGCCTTTCTTTTTAGAAAGCACAGCTCCGTTTATGCAAGCGTGGGATGTACTAGATATCGGGCTTGATCCAGAATACCTAGCTAAGACGCCTACCGATGTAGAACTTATAGGAAAACAAGAAGTTATCCAGATGTATCGTAGTCGTCCCCAATTTTCACACAAAGGCATGTTTGGGCATAGTTTGCTCATAGGAGGAAGCTATGGTAAAATGGGAGCTATGATTCTAGCAAGTAAAGCAGCAATGCGTGCAGGAAGCGGGATGGTAACTGCGTATGTACCACAAATAGGAGTGCCTATCTTACAAACGGCAATTCCAGAGGTGATGACCGAAACCGATAACTTTAATGGAAAAGTATTTGAAGAAATCGATTTCCAAACAAATGCTAATGCTATTGGAATCGGACCAGGTATGGGAACTGATGCAAAGACAGCAAAGGCGATGGGTGATTTCTTAAAAACACAGAAAAACCCTATGGTCATCGATGCTGATGCATTAAATATCATTGCAGCAAACCCAGAACTTCTAGCAGATGTACCAAGTCTATCTGTTTTTACACCACATTTAGGTGAATTAGAACGTCTGATAGGGACTTGGAAAGATGATTTTGATAAACTAGAGAAAACGGCCAAGTTTGCTAAAAAACATGATATAGCTATCGTTATCAAAGGAGCACATACGGTAACTACCTATGATATGAAGCTGTATATTAATGACTCTGGAAATCCAGGATTATCAACGGCTGGAAGCGGAGACGTCTTAACTGGTGTTATTACAGGATTATTAGCACAAGGGTATCACCCTATGGAAGCGGCCTTAATGGGTGTGTATTTTCATGGTAGAGCAGCAGATATTGCTATTAATCAATATGGTATTGAAGGACTAATAGCAGGTGATGTTACAGAATTTTTAGGAAGAGCTTATATGGATCTTTTTGCAAAACCAGAACAATCACCACAACAACAGGAAGGGTAATATACTATTGTAAAGAATCTATATAGAACCCTACTTAGTTAGGACACTTATTTTATATGCAAAATTTACTTAAATCCATTTTTATATCCGTCTTTCCTGTCTTTGCACTTTATATTGTATTGCAATATGGATGGAATGTTATACAAGATGGCATTAGCATTCAATCTATAGGAATGATTCTTGCCGCCTTACCTATAGTTGTTTTCTTTGCAGGACTCTTTTTAAAACCAGTAGCAAGAACAAAAACCTACTTGCATGTGTATACCGTTTTTATAGGGATCGGTCTAGTGATCTCTTTTTTTGGAGGTGATTTTGATACTTTACATAAATCTTCTATACTAGGAGTCATACTCATTGTAGGTTGGCTACTATACTTGATGTGGTATTCTGTGTTTAATAAACGAGATACGACCATACTTAAAGTAGGGCAGAAACTACCTAATGTGACTTTAGAAAACATACAAAAAAAATCGGTAAGCATAACTGATTTTTTTGGGAATTCAACTATATATTTATTTTATAGAGGAAATTGGTGTCCGTTATGTATGGCACAAATCAAAGAAATTGTAGATCAGTACAAGACTCTTGAAGAACGAGGTGTTAATACTGTGTTTATTAGTCCACAGCCGCATACATTTTCTGAGCAACTATCTAAAAAACACGGATTGCAATTTCAATTTTTGACAGATGTCAATAACAGAACGGCAAAGCAATTGGGTATTCTCTCTAAAAATGGTATTCCATTTGGATTTCAAGCTTTAGGATACGATAGTGATACGGTATTGCCAACAGTAGTGATTACTGATAGGGAAGGAGTCATCCAGTTTGTAGATCTCACTGATAACTATAGAGTACGCCCAGAACCAGAATTCTTTATGAAGTATATATAGTTTTCTTATTCTAGAGAAGGATTCCTATTCATATATCTTTAACTAAAAGATAGAATGAATTTTTTCCTTCGTATGAAGGGGATGATTAGACTAGAGAAGAAATAGAGAAATTATAGATAAAAACCCTTAAACCTAGATTATGTATTAGAACTTCGTAATGAAGGTTGAATGTACAATAAAATATAACATTGTATGAGTTTTAACGTAGCACCGTAAAGCCTGTCTTCACGAAGGTGGAGAGTTACACTCAAAAATGTAGTGAAACGATATATTTTGCAGTATATTCAAGCTGTAATAGATTTTCTAATGCATAATTTGGATTAAATTATTAGAAACTTAAGAGAAGTTCATTTAAGTGAAAAATAAACTACAAAAGAAAAGCGACTTGAAAATCGCTTCGAGTTTTATCCCACTGTAGCATCGTAGCCATCATCAAAACCATCATTATAACCAATGTCATAGCCAGCAACATACCCATCAGTAGCACCATCAATATCACCAGTATCACTTATGACAGCTTTTAAATTTTTTCATTTAGAATTTTCAAGTATTCCTAACATAATAATCAAAATATAAAATTAATAATAGTTGAAATTAACGAATCAAGGTTACAAATAAAAAAGAATAGTGAGGTTACTTGTTATGTTTTCGCGAAAGCATATATTTCATAAATAAAAATAGAGTAACGCTCTATTTTAGAGTATTACTCTATTTTTAAAGACGATTACGTAATTTTATTTCTTCGAAAAATCACAGAACCATATGCCTAGCTAATCAAAAAAAATATCATTATAGTACAGTTAAGTTGAATATTACTTCTATATTTATCTTTGTACTAGTATAAGTATGCTATTTAAATATTTAAAAAAGAAGACGGTTACGATATCCATTAGGATATCTAAATGTTACTAATCATGTAACCGCCTTGCTAATCAAAATATTTATTGTTAATGTACAGTTACGTTAGATGTTATGTCTAAACTTATCTCTGTAATAATTTAGTATGCTATTTAAATATTTAAAAAAGAAGACGGTTACGATATCTATTAGGATATCTAAATGTTACTAATCATGTAACCGCCTTGCTAATCAAAATATTTATTGTTAATGTATACAGTTACGTTAGATGTTATGTCTAAACTTATCTCTATACTATTTAGTATGCTAATTTTAAATGTTTTAAAAGAAGGCGGTTACGATATCTATTAATTATGAAATGATATCTTAAGTTCCTAATCAAGTAACCGCCTTACTAGTCAAAATATTTATCTTTATTTAACTGTTAGGTCAAATGTTATATTTAGATTTTATTCTTTACTGAATATTCAATTCGAATGTTAAGTCAAAATCAGTATCACCATCATTAGCTCCTGTCGTAGCAGATTTTAGATCGGGTTGGTGTTGTAATCTAACAGTAAACATTCCTCCACTAGATGCACTACCAGTAGTCCAAGCAGTAGATAATCCAACATTATTTCCGTTCTCATCCTCATCATTATAATTTACTGGATCTGAAGCGGTATCTATATTCCCATTCCCCATAGGGCTTGCAAAAGCATCATTAGTAAAACTATAGAATAACTGGTGTTCATTGTCTTCTTCAAGAATTTCTTCGCCGATATCTTCTCCAGGAGTTTCTAAATTATTGAATATGTTATATGTTAATGTATATTCAGTATCTGCGGCTAATGTAATAGCACCTAAGACTTGTAATTCTTGTATACCTTCTCCATCTGGATCTTGAGCGGTAGCAGTAACGGGTAAACCACCAGCTACAGGTGTAAAAATAAGGGTAACATCTGTAATAACTTCTACTTCTTCTTCTATTGGCGGTGGAGCAACTCCATCATCATCACTACTACAGCTTACTATAGTAATTACTGCAAATAAAAGAGTTATTAAGCGTAAATTCATAATTTGATTAATTGTTTTCATTTTTGATTTATTTAATAATTTAATTCTGTTAAAATAGTTTTAAAAGTATTTTTTAACTCTAGGGAATTTTTCCTGTTATATTCATACTTTTTTTAGGGTATAATAATCTGTTCAATCTTTCTATATCATATGGTTCTTGTTTAAAAATTATAATTCAATGTAAAAAGTATATTTATACCAGGTTCATCGGCAAAATATCTTAATTCGTTAAGGTAATTACGATAACTTGTATTCAATATGTTTTGAGCTGTAATATTTCCATTTAGGTTTTTCCATTTATAATTCCACGATATATCAAGGAGAAAATACCCGTCAGGTGCATCTAAAAAATCAAAAATTTCTGAATCTGGTGTAATTATAACAGATTCGTCAACTATACTTTCTGGTGAAACGGTTCTTGGCGCCTGAAATTGTTGAAATGTATAACTAGGGCGAATGGACCATTTTGAAGATTCAAATACCCATAATTTTCCTTGATCCCATTGAATTTGAAGATTAGTAGAAATAGGTGGTTGTTCAATCAGAGGTTCATTTTCTCCAATATTTCTAGACCATAAATAACTTAATCCAAAAACTCCTGATAGTTGCTGAGTTATTTCTTTTTTCCATGTATAATCTACTCCAAGAAACAACGCTTCTGCTTGATCAATAATAAATGCAGGTTGAGGACCTCTGATGGTTCCAAATACACCTATAGGTCGATCAAAAACATAGTTGTCAATATAATTTGCGTATGTCGTTATGATATGAGAACTCCCATTTTTAGAAGTTCGGAATTCATTAGTTAATTTATAGCCTCTTTCTAAATCTACATCACTTTGATCTAAAGGAATTACTTCACTTGTACTCAATTCACCGTCGTTATTAGTAAATCTTAGTAATCCAAAGGTCGATCTAAAACCTTGTTGCCCAAAACTAAAAAGTTCTGCAACATTTGGAGTTCTAAATGCAGAGGCCAGGTTGGTACTAAAATTACTATTTTCTGAAAGTTTCCACTTATATCCTAATGATGCTGTAAAGTTAGTAAAGGTGTACTTATCTCTAAAAACATCTTGATTAGTCTCTCGACCTGCCACATCAGTAGTTTCGACATCAAATCGTACTCCTGCTTCCAATGTATTTGCTCCAAATTTGACTTTTTCAATAGCAAAGAGACTTACTCTATCTGTATTATAATTAGGAATAAAAGGAGTGGTTTGAGTTCCTGGATTGTTCTCATTGTCCTGAGTAAAATATTGAACCCCTATAAATCCATCTAATCTACTCCAAGTAGGGTGTTCCCATTCTAATTGATAATCATAAGTAACCAGATCTAGATCTATAATAGGTAGGTCTGCATTTCTTCTTACGTCAAACTCATCTCTTCTATTTAATTGTAATCCTGCTTTAAAATTGAATTTTCCTTCATCTGCATACCACCAATCTACCTCTGCTTTTACTAATTGATGTTGTGTTAATTGGTTTGGTTGATTAATATCATAGGAGAAGGGATTTTCAATTATGGGTTCATCTGCATTGATAGAATTAATAAATAAATCAGGACTTTCAGCAACAGAAGCTCTTAAAAGTCCTAAGTCTTGATCTATAAAGCTATAGTACACTTTGATATCCCAATCATCGAGATGATGCAATAGACCAAAATCAAATGCTCTTTCTTCCTTTCCTGTATTGGTAAGATTATAATCAGAGGCTTTACGATCTCCAATTCTTGTATAGCTACCGTTTAAAAAATAGCTCCACTTTTCAGAACCTTTACCAATTTCTACATTAGTGTTTATTCCACGTCCATTAGTTTCAAAACTTGTTCCAATAGCAGCATATAACGGGGTATTCAATAATAAAGGATTAGGCTCTACAAGGACAGCACCACTCAAGGCTTCAGGACCAAATCGGACTCCTGCTGCTCCTTTAATCACTGTAATAGTATTAGCAGCATTGGTATTTATTTCTGGTGCATGGTCTTGCCCCCAATTTTGAAAGGCATGTTTTATACCATTGTTTAAGATTAAGATTCGATTTCCAGATAACCCATGAATAACTGGTAATTGCACATTTGTTCCAGCTGAGGCAAATGTTACTCCTTCCACATTAGATAGTGATGCAGCTAAAGACTGTGTTGGTACACTTTTGATGTCTTCTTTACTTAATGTGATCTGCGAAATTGTTTCGGTACCTTTTTGCTTACTTCTTTCTGCTTGGATAGTTACTTCTCCCAAGCCTGTTATTTCTTGAGTTAAGTAAAAGTGAGGATGCACTTTATCCTCATGTTGATGTTCACTAGTTGAATTTGAATAACCTAGACAAGATATTACAAGCGTATAGTTATCTGGACATATTCCGTTTATTAAAAAGTCACCATTTTCATTGGTTTGAGCATATTTTTCGGTGTTTTTTACATTTACTGTAGCAAAAGGAATAGGTTCTTTAGAATCAACATCTAAGACTTTACCACTTAAACAGCAATTGCAAGGTTTATTTTGAGCGATCATAGATATCGAGCAAAAGCAAAAATATAAATATAGGGAGACTTGTACCTTCATTAAAATAGCATATGTTTGTTAAATTAAATAGGTTTTAACACTGTGTTTTTCTGTATTTAAAGAAGAAAGATCATTTAATTGATTTAAAGTTTTTCCTAATGAACTTGCACTGTTGATTTGAATAAGGCTATTAAACAAATTACCAAAAGTGTATTTTCCTTTAGTATTTATTTTTATAGCATTCACATTGACTAGTTTCTCTATGGTGAGTGTTGCATTAGATAATCTTTGGTCATATAAATCAATAGCGTAACCAGTAAATATATTTTGTGCTATATGTATACTACTATACATAAATGCACAGAGCATAATGAAAAATTTCATGAGTAAATAATTTGTTAATTTAAAGTGCGGTATTACTTATCATTAACAAGCGGGAGGGCCTCGCGATTCTGTAGTACGATATACAGATAGGTATACCGTTTGCGTATGAATAGTTTTTTCAGGAATAGCCTGATATGTTATAAAATGAATTTCATTTGTAGGAGTATAAACACCGCTACTCTTAAGAGTTACATCACAAAGACAACAGTCTAATTCCTTTTCGTGTATATGCGTATTTGATTTATTTTCACAACGATCGTTGTGATTATGTTCTTCTGCACTATGTAATAAGTTTACTACCGTAGGTAGTAACAAGAAGAACATAAGGGCAATTGCCGATATATTTTTAATAATATGTAAACGATAGATACGCAAACTTACTTTTTAAATAAAAATCCAAACCCCATTCTGGAGGCCATTTTGATCGCAAATTCCTTAAAAAAATTGTATTGACCA
Source organism: uncultured Flavobacteriaceae bacterium (assembly GCA_964474345.1). GTDB lineage: Bacteria > Bacteroidota > Bacteroidia > Flavobacteriales > Flavobacteriaceae > Dokdonia. The sequence continues at coordinate 20,136 of CAYYSK010000016.1, read as the reverse complement.
AATATCCAGCCAAAAATGACCAATAAAACTTGATAAATAGGGAAAATTAACAAAATTCTAACAGGCCAATAGAGCCACCCGTTAGTTGTTTCCTTAGCAAGACCAATAAATTCCATTAATGGATCCGAAATTTTACCAGCTGTAGATCCTGTCACAGCAAAGACTAAAAACATTGCAATGAGTTGCCATCTATGTGTAACGCTCCAACGATTGTATAATTTTTTAAATATCCAAAATGTGATCTTTAGTAAGAGATACCCTAGTAAGAGTGTTCCTAAAGAAATAGCAATGATTTTAAGTGTATCATTTTGAATAACGATACCTTTTAAGATTGCTTTTACAATAAGATATGCAGAAAAAAAAGTGGCAATCAGTCCAAGAATAATATGGATGAATTGCCAATTTTGGGTAATTTCCCAACGATTTTTAATAGATTGTATCACTGTACAAAAATACGATTATCGCAGCTTTTGTTTATAGCGTTGTTCAAAAAATTCAAACCAATTGTATAATAAATAATTGACTTCATATCCATAATCTATATTACGTCGGTAATCAATTTGTTGTAAATATAAATTAGGATCAAATTGAATAGGGTTTAATACGCGGTTATTGTATTGTGTCACTCTTACAATATTTCTATTTTCTAACCAAAATTGTTCATAATACCCTCTTGGTCTTTGTGTAACTAACCACGAGTTAAAACCTGGTTCAATAATTAGAATCTCATATTCTAAGCTATCATTAGCAATACGTACTGTGTCAGAATACCCGTTTGCAGTGGTTGCAATGTCTTTATTGGTATTTGTGGTAGCGCATCCAATAATAAATGTAACGAGTGCAAGTGTGTAAAAAATCTTTTTCATAATCTTAAAAATACTGAATATTGTTCAAAAAATGTGTTAATGTAAAGCAGTATCATTGCTACTTTTTGTCGTGAACAAATCTATAGTACTTACGTAATTCTGGAAATAATGAATTAGGGATTGAGGTATTTCAATGAGTGATCTTTATGTAATAGAAATAAAATGGATGGTAGATATTATAAAAAAACACCTAATACCGAAGTATCAGGTGTTTCACTAACATCAATTTTAGGTTAAGTGCAATTTATTTTCCAAAAATACCTCCTAGCAATCCGCCAAGGCCTCCTTTTTTACCTCCTCCTAATACCATACCTGCAACATCATCTAAGATGCTTCCGTCTCCGTCTGCATCTAATAATGAAGAGATAAGGCTTTGGTTTTCTTTAGGCTGGCCTCCTAACATTCCTCCAAGAAGTGCATTCATCCCTCCAGCATCACTCACTCCTGCTTGCTTTGTTTGCTTTCCTAATACACCCATAAGGATAGGGGCAGCAACTTTAAGTATTTGACCAACTGATCCTGAATCCATTCCTGATTTTTGGCTTAATGCACTTTCTACATTAGAACGATTTCCTCCTAAAAGGTGTCCTAAGATTCCGTCTCCATCTTTTTGTACACTCTCATCTACTCCTCCTTGAAAAAGACCTCCAAGATTATCTAGTATTCCTCCATCATGCTTTCCAGAAAGAGCTCCCATTAATCCTGCAGCTCCATCTGGAGTTTGCACATTTTTTTTCATAGCACCCATAAGTACTGGCATAGCCATACTTAATAGATTACCTGTTGCACTTTCTGATTGACCTGTAGACCCGCTCACTCCACTAATAATCTGCTTTCCCATCGGGCTATTTAATAAGTCTAGTAATCCTGACATGTTTTATAATTTAAGTTATTAATGATTTCAATTTACAAAATATTTAGATAAAATAAGTTTTGATAAACTTAAAGCGCACTTCATCGGCTTTTTTTATTATTTCATCGATGTTTTTTTAAACATTAATAATAAAAAATCACTCTACTTTACATGTGAATGTTTTTTTTAATGTGTTAACAAACAAATGTTTATGTGTCTTATTTTAAAATGTTTATGATTTGATCTGCTAGTTCTGTACCGATACGATCTTGTGCTTGTTGCGTTGCTGCGCCAATATGTGGTGTAAGAGATACTCTTGGATTCATAAGAACTTGAATCGCTGGTTTAGGCTCATTTTCAAAAACATCAAGTCCTGCGAAAGAAAGTTTTTCTTTATCGAGTGCTTCTATAAGAGCAACTTCATCAATCACACCGCCACGAGCTGCGTTGATAATACCTGCTCCATCTTTCATTAATGCAAATTCATTTTTACCTATTACATATTCTTTTTGAGCAGGGACGTGTAATGTTACAAAATCAGATTCTTTTAAAACATTTTCTTTAGCAATCGTTTTTATAGAAAATGATGCAGATTGTCCATCAAAAAAAGGAACTTCTATAGTAGCTTCTTCCATGTATGGATCACTAGCAATTACTTTCATACCACATCCTATAGCAATTTTAGCTACTTCTTGCCCTATACGACCAAACCCTATAATACCTAGTGTTTTTCCTCTAAGCTCAACTCCTTTTGCATATGCTTTCTTTAGATTCTTAAATTTTGAATCTCCATCAAGAGGCATATCTCTATTTGCAGCAAATAAGAAACGTACACTACCATATAAATGAGCAAAAACAAGTTCTGCAACAGAAGCAGATGATGCCGCTGGTGTATTGATTACATGTAATCCTTTTTCACGAGCATAATCTACATCTATATTATCCATTCCTACACCACCACGCCCTATCACTTTAAGAGAAGGGCATGCATCTATTACTTCTTTACGTACAGTGGTAGCACTACGTACAAGAACAACATCAACACTTTCTGTATTGATATAATTTGCAAGTTGTTCTTGAGCTACTTTTGTAGTAATTACTTCAAATCCTGCTTTTTCTAGTGCATCAATTCCTGTTTGAGAAACACCATCGTTTGCTAATACCTTCATATTCATTGCCCGCAAAGGCGGGTGTCTTTTTATTCCTGAGGACCTATCTGTAAGTAGATAGAGACTGGAATCTGTTAATCAATTTATATTAATCTTATGCTTTTCTTTCTAATTCGCTCATTACATCTACAAGTGTTCCTACACTTTCTAGACTCAAAGCATTATACATAGAAGCTCTGTATCCGCCTACACTTCTATGTCCATTGAGTCCATTGATTCCAGCTTCTTTCCACATAGCATCAAAAGTTTCTTTTAAATCTCCATCGGTAAGAGAGAAAGTAGCATTCATAGAAGAACGATCTTCTTTTGCAGCATATCCTTTAAATAACGGATTGAGTTCTATTTCTGAATATAGTAAAGCCGCTTTGCGATCATTTATTTCTTCTATAGAAGCAACACCTCCTAAATTCTTAAGCCATCTCATCGTAAGCATAGATACATACACAGCATATACAGGTGGTGTATTAAACATACTACCTTTATTAATGTGTGTTTTATAATCTAACATACTAGGAATAGCACGAGTTACTTTTCCTAAGATTTCTTCACGTATGATAACGAGAGTTGTTCCGGCTGGCCCCATATTTTTTTGAGCACCTGCATAGATCATGTCAAATTTTGAAAAATCTAGCTTTCGCGAAAAAATATCACTACTCATATCACAAATTAAAGGACAATCTACTTCTGGAAAGTTTTTAATTTGCGTTCCAAAAATAGTATTGTTACTCGTGAGATGTAAATAGTCTAACCCTTCTGGTAAAATAAATCCTTTAGGAATGTATTTAAAGTTTGCATCTTTACTAGAGGCTACTTCAACTACTTCTCCAAAAAGCTTTGCTTCTTTAATTGATTTATCACTCCAAGTACCAGTATTTAAATAACCTGCCTTGGTTTGTAATAAATTATATGCAGTCATTAAGAACTGAGAGCTAGCACCTCCTTGTAAGAATAATGCTTTATAACCAAGACCTTCAAGGCCTAATAATTCTAAAGCGAGATTACGAGCTTCGTCCATCACATCTACAAAATCTTTACTGCGATGCGAAATCTCTAGAATAGACAATCCAGAGTTGTTAAAATCTAAAATAGCTTGAGAGGCTTCTTGAAAAACTTCTTGAGGGAGAATACAAGGTCCTGCGCTAAAATTATGCTTCTTCATTGGGTCTGTTTTTATACACTGCAAAGATGCCTAAATTGATATGAAAACACAGTGTCAAAATGATAATTTATACACTATCTTTTTAACAAAAATGCAATCGTATCAACACCGTCGGCATAATCATGCAATTGTGGTTTTTGAGTATGTCCAAATTTTATAGTGATGCTATCCAGACTTTCTGATACAACACATTGTATACTGTCTGCATTTGCTTCTAATGTTTCTTGTAAACTTTCTAATGAATCATACTTTTCATAGAATAAAGTTGCTATAGGAGATCCAAAACTTGCATCTTCTTTAAGCATTAAAAATCCATTTTCTAATAAATCAAAGAGACTCATTAGATACACCGCTTTATTATAATCGTAATTATTAGCATATTTTGCTTGGTTGATTATTTCATTCCAAGGATATATAGCATTAAAAAAGGCATCAAAATTATACTCTTGGGGAACATATAATTTTGAAACGTTACGACATCCCAAACCATAGTATCTAAACACATCTTCAGCTAAGGCCTCTAATTGTTCTGAAGATTCTTCTCCTGTAAGTATAGCTACCGAATTTCTGTTTTTACGTATGATGTTTGGTTTTTTTCCAAAATAATATTCAAAATAACGTGCCGTATTATCACTTCCGGTAGCAATCACAGCATCGTGTTCTAGAAGTTTCTCTTCTGTAAATGTAATACGTTTTTTAAATTCAGGAGTAACATACTCTAAGTATTTTGCAAGAAAAGGGAGGAGGTGTTTGTCATTACTAGATTGTTTTACAATGATATTATGTCCAGTAATTAATACACATAAAAAATCATGAAACCCTACCAACGGGATATTACCAGCCATAATCACAGCAATGGTTTGTTGGGTATACGCTTTCGCGAAAGCGGACTCATACCCATGTAACCAATTTTGTAAATGCTCTTGAGTTAACAAATCAGCCCATCCTTCTATAGCATACAGGATGTTTTCTTTTGAAAACCAACCGTTGTATTCTCCAGCCAATTTGATTTGATGTAAAAAACCATCAAAGAATAATTCATTATAAGGAACTCCTTCTTTTTGGGTATTACCCGTTCTTGAAAACTGAGATAAAAAATCTCCTAAGTGTGCAAAAGCGTTAATTCTTTGTTGTAATTCCATATGAACTTGCCTAATCTATGGCTAGGCACTATTTTTGTGCAAAGTTATTGAAAAAAGAACCTATGGCAATTATCATCACAGATGAATGTATAAACTGTGGAGCATGTGAACCAGAATGCCCAAATACAGCAATTTATGAAGGCGCTGATGACTGGCGCTATGCAGATGGAACAAGTTTAGAAGGGAATGTGGTATTACCTAATGGAAAAGCAGTAGATGCTGGTGAATCTCAAGAACCTATAAGTGATGAGATTTATTATATCATTCCTGATAAGTGTACCGAATGTAAAGGATTTCATGAAGAGCCTCAATGTGCTGCGGTATGTCCAGTAGATTGTTGCGTGCCTGATGAAGACAATGTAGAAACAGAAGAAGTACTTCTAGGAAAACAAGCGTTTATGCATCCAGAAGATTAAAAAAAACAGTTTAATTTATAAAGAAAAACACCTCCATTTGGAGGTGTTTTTTGTTTTAAAAAGTATTTCTTTTTTTATTTAACCCGAATTATGCATTAGAGCTTCGTGATGAAGGTTGGATGTGCCATAAAATATAGCATTTTATGAGTTTTAGCATAGCACCGTAAAGCCTGTCTTCACGAAGGTGGAGAGTTAAACTCAAAAATGTAGTGCAACGGTATATTTTGCAGTACATTCAAGTTGTAATAGATTTTCTAATGCATAATTTGGGTTTAATTATTAATTAACCCTTGCCCTTCTATCCATGGAGCACCTGCTTTCTTTAAATCACTTTCAAGTACAGGAAGTGTAGTATTTACAATAGGAGTTAATTTTGCTTTTACTTTCTTAAGTTGATTTTGAACTCTACGCAATAGTCCTTTATGCTCATCTGTTGGACCATATGTATTTCCTAGAGCTCTCCAACCTAAAGAATTCCCATCACTTGCTGTTGGATTTGATCGTTCTCCAATTTCGCCTTTTATACTATTTCCATGAAGTTCTTTGTCAATGTCTAACAATGCGATTTTGGCATCGTGTAAACGGGTATATAAATCACTCGATGGAGATGTTGCTTTTTTCAAAGCACGTAGCATAGCATCAACAGTTTGTTGACTTTTGGACAGCGCAATATTTGTAGCTGTTAAATCTTGCTGAAAAGCAAAAGTAGCTTCTCTAAATGTGTCCGTTTCTTTATACGGCTTTCTAGGTAATGATCCCTCAAACAATGGCACTACATTAAATGATTCTGGGCCTTGTAATATGGTATGTATACCATCCATTTGTTTTACAAGTGTTACGGTATAATTACCAGGAGTCACCATAACACCACCACCTCCAAATCCTCGACGAGATCTTGGCGCTTGTAAACGTTCTCCACTTTTACTAGGGTAATTTAAATTCCAACTGACACGGTTAAACCCTTTTTTGTTGGTTCCTTTGACCGTATTTACTACCTGACTGTTTGCATTTTTAATAACTAATAGTATAGAAGGACCATCTTGCCTGCTTTCTTCTTCAAGAGCATCCCAGCCTGGGAATCTTCCATCTCCTTTCTTTTCCTTTTCTTTTCGAAGGTCTTTTTTGGATTTGATTTTCTCAGGCATATAATAGGTAAAGTTTGCTCCAAAAGGTGGATTTTTAGCAATCCATTCTGCGTCTCCTTGGCTACCCACTCGGCTTGACTGACGATACCAGGGTACTGTTTTAACAGGAAACAAGGTAGCTTCTGCTGTATTCATACTGGTATTAAAATTACGTAATGGTGTGATATCATCTAAAATGAAGATCCCTCTACCAAATGAACCTGCTACCAAATCATTTTCTCGTCTTTGAATGGTAATGTCTCTAATCGGGATGGTTGGCATTCCATCTTTTAGCTTCGTCCAGTTTCCACCTCCGTTAGATGAAAAGTAAACACCAAACTCTGTAGCAGCAAATAAAAGATCTTTTTTTACGTGATCTTGTACTAATCTCCAGATAAGTAACTTTTCAGGCAAATCACCATTGATTAACTTCCATGTTTTTCCTTTATTACTACTCTTAATAATATATGGCTTGTAATCTCCATATTTGTGATTATCTAAGGCAGCATATACAACATTGGCATCGAACAAATCAGCACGTACATCATTTACAAAAGGAGTTTCTGGAACCCCTTTAATATTATTTAGCGTAAACTTTGTCCAGCTTGTTCCTCCATTTTCTGATACTTGGATGAGACCATCATCAGTACCAGCATAAAGAAGACCTTCTTGTTTTGGGGATTCTGCTAATGAGGTAATGGTATTGTAATTTGACATTGCAAAAACGTCCCAAGCATTATCCCAGCTCTGAGACTTGTCATAATATGGGAATGTAACACGTTCTTGATTTAGTGTTAAATCACTTGAGATAGGTGTCCAACTATCTCCTCTATCTTCAGATTTCCAAACACGTTGTGATGCAAAATATAATCGTTTAGGATTATGAGAACTTACGAGAATAGGTGCATCCCAATTAAAACGTTCATATGGATCACCTTCTCTGGCCTGTGGTTGAATAAATACCGTTTCTCTGGTTTTACTGTCAATTCTCCATAAAGCACCTTGCTGAAATTCTCCATAAGTGATATCAGGATTTCCTGGTTCTGTAGCAGTTTGTGCACCATCGGCTCCTAAGGTTTTCCACCAATCTGCGCTTGCAATTCCATCGGAACTAATTGTTCTTGATGGTCCTCCATGAGATCCATTATCCTGTGTACCTCCATATACATTATAAAAGGGTAGAGCGTCATCAACAGCAATTTTAAAGTATTGGGTAATTGGAAGATTTCTCACATACTTCCAACTATTGGTATTATCGAAGCTTTCATATAATCCTCCATCGGTTCCAATCAATAAATAATTAGGATCTGATTTTTTAAATACCAGAGCATGACTATCACTATGCTGATTTGAACGTTTCATGTTAGTAAATGTTTTCCCATGATCAGTTGAAATCAAAGCAGCGTTATTCATCATATATAGAGTACCTTCATAATGCGGTGAAGCAATTAACTCTTGATAATAATGAGGTCCAGTACCACCTCCAACAGCGTCAGATTGTTTGGTCCAAGTAGTTCCACCATTTTTTGTGATAAATACTCCCCCTTTTCTTCTATCTAATTCTATAGCCGCATAAATCACTTCTGAATTGAATGGTGACATGGCTAGTCCTATTTTACCAAGATTGGATTTTGGAATCCCGCTTTTAAGAGGTTTCCAAGTTTCACCTCCATCAGTACTTTTATGAAGTCCTGATCCAGGACCACCGCCTAAGTAGCCTGCTACGGTACGGTGTCTTTGCCATGTAGCAGCGTATAATATATCAGAATTATTTGGATCTATAAGAATATCTGTAGCGCCTACCCATGTTTCATCTCCGAGAGTACGATTCCAAGTTTTGCCACCGTCTGTGGTTTTATATACCCCTCGATCGCCACCTTTACTCCATAAAGGCCCTTGAGAGGCAACCCATAGAATATCTGAATTTCCTGGATGTACAATAATCTTCGAAAGATGTTCTGAATTTTCCAGCCCCATATTCTTCCATGATTTTCCATCATTATGACTGACATAAATACCATCGCCAAACCCAGCATGACGTCCCCCTACATTTTCACCCGAACCTGCCCAGATAGTATGCGGATTATTCGGATCTATTGTAATGCATCCCATAGAATACACCTTTTCGTTGTCAAATAAGGCTTTCCATGTAGTTCCGGCATTGGCTGTTTTCCAGATTCCTCCAGATCCTACAGCGACATACCAAACGTTTTCATTTTCTGGATGAATGGCAATATCTGCAATTCTTCCAGAAGTCATAGCAGGGCCAATATTTCTAAATTTTAAACCGCTAAACGGGTTTTTGGATTTTTCTTGCGCATGGAGTGTTATGCTACTCGTCAATAGGAATAGCATCATGCATTTAAAAGCAATTTTCATTTTTTTGGTGTGGTTTTAGTAATTATTTGAATGTATTCTTTTGATAAAGCGTACATAACTCCTAAAATTACAAAAAACGCCTGAAGCCTTGGTTTGTTTACATAAAAATTAACGAAGTTTTTGGTGTTTTGTTTACACGATCAACTAATGGAAAAATAATACTTGTAGATGATTTTTAAGAATCTCATTGTAATGTACTAAACTTAGTAGATTGTTGTGTGACTGGTAAAGGTAATGTAGAAGCAGAAGAAGTACTTCTAGGAAAACAAATATTTATACGAGTGAATTATATAAAAACATTTCTAAAAAAGAAATACTTTGTTTTAAAGAAGTTCCAGAAGTCAATTTGATAGATAACTATTTTTGAAATTTTTTAATATGTATTGGTAGTCATCGTCTGTCTCGCTTGTAACAATAATTCCGAATATTTTTAATTTATAAATAATCACATATTGAGTTAAATAAATTTCTTCCTCATTAAACGTTTGGAGATACTTGATCTTGACGATATTTGATATTCCATACTTTAAAAATTTACTTTCAAGTTTTTTTCTTTTTATTCCATACGATGTAGATTCGATAAAAAGATGATTTTCTAGTAAATTTACATAGACTTCTACTGCATAATTCGGGTTAAATCTTGAGGATCAATACCTCCTGCAGCTTCAAAGTCTGTACTATTAGAATTATCTCTTAATAAATTTAGAACACCTGGCGTGTCAACACCAAAGGATACAAAAGAATCATCATTAGAACTGTATCCAAAAATAATGGCAGCATCACTTCTTTGATTTTCTGATGGTATATTGTTTTGGAATGACATAAAATGTTCTCGAAGTAATACAATCTCACTAGTTGTAAAGTAATGAGACAAACTATTACCATTAGAAGGAACTGCTTGATAATGCTCTAAAAATTATATAAGATTTTAAGACTCTTGTGCATAAATACTATTAAATGAATAATAGTATGGTAGTAATTAAAAGTAATTGTTTTTTCATAACTGATATAGTAAAATTAGTTTATATAAAATTAAATAAATGTTATGAATAACATATAGTGTTTTTGTTAGAAGGTTGTTGTAATACTCTAAAAATTAGTTAATCATTATACATGTTGATGATAATCATATTTATTTGATTTTAGAATAAATCTTATATATACTTTCCTAATAGAAGAGTATATATGTATTTTGAAGTTAATTTCTTGGTTAAAATTATTTATGTATGCTTTCGCGAAAGTGTACCTTTTTTACTATCTATTTTGCTTATATTTAAGAAAAAAATCAGCCTATATGAAGAAATTACTTTTTATACTGTTCCTTGGAACAGTATCGCTTCAAGCACAAGTAAAAGCATTGGTAGGAGGTACTCTTATTGATGGATATGGATCTACTCCTATACAAAATAGTGTAATCATTATAGAAGGAGATAAAATTAAAACTGTAGGTACTGTAGATACAGTAAAAATACCTACTGGAGCAGAAGTTATCTCTACAGAAGGAATGTCTGTGCTTCCAGGATTATGGGATATGCATGTGCATACTATGATTACAGGCCATGCTGATTACGCATATTGGGATAAGACATATTTACCTTTACTAGAAAACACAATTATGCCTGCTTCTGCTGAGCAATTATTGATGGCTGGAGTAACGAGTGCTCGCGATTTAGGGGCACCGCTTGAAGAAAGTATTTCTGTACGTGATCGTATTAATAATGGAGAAATTCCTGGTGCTACATTATATGTGTCAGGTCCTTTTATTCAGAAAAAACCGTATCCAGGAACAGAAGCATTTCGTTGGGGAATACAAGGGGTAGATGATGCTCGTAAGAAAGTAAAACGTCTAGCTGATGCTGGAGTAAATTGTATTAAGCTTATAGATCAAGATCAAATGACGGAGGCCGAATTGCAAGCTGTTGTTGATGAGGCTCATAAGCATAATTTAAAAGTAGTAGCGCATGGACATCGACCAATGGAAATTATATCTGGCCTTAAAGCGGGTGCTGATTGTTTTGAACATACAGGGTTATCATCAGCACCAAGATATCCAGATAATGTAATGGACGCTATTAGATCACGTACAGCTCAAATGAATCTTGGACCTTTATTTTGGTGTCCTACTGTAGAAGGCTTGTATAATTATGAATATGTACGAGATCAAGGAGAACATTTGGATAATGATTCTTGGCATCGCGGACTCCATGATACAATTGTAGCAGATATTAAAAATAGCTTTAAGCACAAAGATCGTTTGCCGTATTTTCAATTAACGCCTGCACGAAAGCCTACCTTAGAAACAAAGATTAAACAACTTATAGATGCAGGAGTTGTACTTATGATAGGAACTGATAGTGGAATTCCTATGAAGTTTCATAGCCAGTCTACTTGGAATGAATTAGATGTATGGGTAAATGAGTTTGATATAGATCCTATGTATGCAATACGAGGCGCTACATACTGGCCATCATTATGGATGGGTGTCGCTGATGAAGTTGGTACTGTTACAGAAGGGAAATATGCAGATATTATTGCTGTAAAAGGAGATGTACTACGACATATTAGTTTACTACAGAATGTAGATATTGTTATTAAGCATGGAAAACAATATAAATAAGAATTTATATCAGTCGTTTCAACGTGAGTGTGATTTCTTTTTGTTCTCCGGATGCTTTTTTAACTACAAGTTGTATAGTTTGTCCTTCTCTTTTTAAAAGATCTCGGTATGATTTTAATGTGGTGTGAATAACTCCATTTATAGATATTATTTCATCGTTTTCAGTAATTCCGAGTTGCGCTGCTTCTGAGTCTTTAATTACATCAGCGACACTAATTTTAGAACCTGTCTTACGTAATGCAAAACCAATTAATGGCATATCAAAATTATTTTTATAATGTGCATTTGGTTTGAGATAGATTGTTTTCTTTTTGTAATCTAAAATCATATCAAAACGATTAATAATTTTTGCTCCGAGAATGCCTGCATACTCTTTTTGAGCACTTACTCCCTGTTTTGCTTGTGCAATACTTACAGGCAATTCTCCAAAATCATATCCTAATAATGAGACACCAGTAAGTGTTCCTACAATGGAATTTGATGTACTCGTGAGACCTCTGGCTGTAATGACAATTGTTTTATCTACTTTTTCCTTTAACGTATATTTTTTTGCATATGGCGTGTTAAAGAGAACCGTTGTATTAGCACCACTGTCAAAAAGAAATTTTCCAGAAATCGTATCACCATTTTTAAGTTTGCAATTCATCTCAACCAAAGGTATTGCAGTATTTATCTCAATAGAGTGGGAAGTAAAGTCTTTTGTATTAGAGATATCTTTGATATTCTTATAGAGATGTATTTTTTGTTCTTCAAAGTCAAACTGCGTGATATATTTTTTTACCACATCGTATCCAATAATTCCATCTATGCGTCGCCCTGAGCGATTACTTAATTCTTGTAGGTCTACCAATACAAAATTTAATTTATCAAAATTAACATTAGCAATCTCTAGTGTTCTATTTAAAGCAATTTCATATTCTTGTGACCCAGAAGCTCCTGTTGCATATTGCTTAGTATCTGCTTTGATACCTATACGTGTAGCAATACTTTTATCCATAACTGCTGTTGAAGCTCCAGTATCAAAAACAAACTGAAGTGTTTCTACATTATTAGATACTTGTACAGGTATGTAAACAAGGCCATCTTCTACAAATGGGATACTTGCTACTTGACCTATCATTGTAGTATAAATGCTCACGAAAATGAAAAATATAAAGTGCTTCATGACATGTTTTTTTCAAAAATAAAAAACAAGATGGTAACTAATAGTTAATGAGTGTTACTAAAAATTGTATTTATTAAGGAGCAATTTTTAACAAGTATATTTTGTAATATTTATAGCAATAATTTTAATATTTTTTTATTTTTTATACGTTTAAAGTTAAATTTTAATCGATAAAGTGCATATTTCTATTTTTTTTGCCTACATTACAAAACATAAAACTAACTGATTATATGCGATATAGGGATTGTATACTTACTGTTTTTTTATGTTTTGCTATATATACATATGGTCAAGAAAAAGAAAAGAATTTATTAGACTCTATGTCTAGAGAGGTTAACAGGGCATACGACTTATTTGATAAGTTTAATTATGGTGATGCTATTAAAGTTTCTCATAAAGTAATAGATTATGCTGAAAAAACCTCTAATGATCATTTAAAAGCAAAAGCATATAACGTATTAGGAAATACGTATTATAATACAGGAAATGATTCATTGTGTTTTGAATATTTATTTAAATCAAGAGATCTTCTTTTAAAAGTAAAAGATATAGATAACGCTATTAAAACTACTAGCGATATTGGAGTTACGTATAGAGAATATAACGATATTGAAAATGCGAACCTTTATTTTAAAGAAGCGATACATCTAGGTAGACAATCTCAAAATGTAAACGAAATTATTTATCCTTTATATAATTACGGTAGATATTTGCACACTAAAAAGGATTATAAAAACGCACTGATTTACTTTAATGAAGCTTATGAATTATCAAAACAATCAACACTTGTAAAGGGAAGGTCAATTATTGGATATTTATACCTACGACTCAATGATATTTATAATGAACTAGGGGATAAACAGAAATCGAATTTTTTTTATCAAGAAGGCATTACATATAGTAAAGAGCATAAATTATATGGTGTTTTAGCTAGTTTTTATAGAAATCAGTCTGAGACATATTACTTGGATAATAATACAGAAGAAGCATTTACTACATTAAAAAAATATACTGAAGTTGCAGATACAATTTATACATATCAAGAATTAGAAATTGCAAAACAAGCAGAGTTAGAGACAAATCGATTTTTAAAAGAAAATACCGAAAAATTAAATCTTGCAAATCAAGAAAAAGAAGTTCAAGCGACGACAATAAAAAAAGCTAAAATTTACAATTTACTTTTAATAGCATTAAGTACTATTTTGTTACTAGGAGTATATGCAATCTTTAAAAAAAACAAACAACTCAAAATAGCAAAAGAAAAAGCAGAAGAATTATCTAAGGTTAAAAGTAAATTTTATTCAGAAATAAGTCATGAGTTGCGTACACCTTTATATGCTGTTATAGAACTTTCTAGATTATTATTGAAAGAAAATGTGAATAGTAATCATAAAGAATATTTAGAATCTCTTAATTTTTCTGGAAATCACTTACTGTCATTAATTAATAATGTATTACAATTGAATAAAGTGGAATCTGGAAGAATGAAAATTGAGTTTTTAGAATTTGAACCTAAAAACCTGATTTTAAATATTGTTGAGAGTTTAGAGTATGCACTGCGTAATAGTAATAACAAAGTACAATTAGAATATGATACTGATATTCCAGAAGTATTAGTAGGAGACTCTTTAAAACTCTCGCAAATACTTATTAATCTTATTTCAAACTCAATTAAATTTACAAGTAATGGAGTTATTACGATTGTAGCAAAATTAATTGAAAATCAAAATGATGAGGTTACTGTTTTTTTTGCAGTAAAAGATAATGGAGTAGGTATTTCAAAAGAGAATCAAACCAAGATATTTGAGGAGTTTTATCAGGAACATTCAAAAACAGAAAAATCGTTTAAAGGTACTGGCTTAGGGTTATCTATTGTAAAAAGAACACTAGATGCTATGGGAAGTACAATTATGATAGATAGTGTAAAAGGAAAAGGAGCTTCTTTTAGTTTTGAATTACCATTATCAAAAAGTGCAAAATCTGTTCTTAAAGATGAAGATTTTAAGACAGTAGTAGAAGAACTTTCTGATAAAAAAATACTAGTTGTAGATGATAATAAAATTAACTTGTTAGTTACTAAGAAAATATTAGATCAATATAATATTGCTTGTCAAGTATTAGATTCAGGAAAAAAAGCAATTGAGCTAGCAAGAGAAATCTCTTTTGATTGTATTTTAATGGATATTCATATGCCCGAATTAGATGGTTATGAGACAACGGCAATTATAAGAGAGTTTGATACAGAGACTCCTATTGTAGCATTAACAGCAACATCAACAGAAGAGGTTGAACGACAGATTAATGGACAACGTATGAATGGATATATTTTAAAACCGTTTAGAACAGTAGATTTTATTCAAAAAATACACTGTGTTACAGTAAATAATAATCACTTTGTTAATTAAAGTGATACTATGTAGGACGAGCATTAAACATATGAATGTGTAAGAATGTGCCTATTTTTCGAGCTCTATTTTTTAAGATATCTGTTTTTTCTCCAATAAATAAATCATCAATTGTTTGTATCCAATGATTTAACCATATTCCAAAATGTTGTTCATTGATGGTGTATCGCTCAGCGGCATCGATTTCTTGATGTTTTTCTAATGGATTTCCTGTAAATTTTTTATCAAAAAAGAGTTGTGCTTCCCAAAAATCAGTTAGACGCTCTAAGTGTTCATCCCAATTATTTATATGTCGATTAAAAATAGGAGCGAGGTATACATCTTTACGTATACGGCTATAAAATGAAGAGACTAGAAGAAATATATCTTCTCTTGTAGTAATTTCTTTTCTCATAAGATAATAGCAATATAAATAGAAAATATATTATACAATAATATCACAGGAAAACATGAGTAAGAAAACTAAATAAGTACTATAAGTTATCTATTTATAAAAACACATTGAAAATGATGAAGGCTATATATTAGGATAGAAATAAAGATTTTAATGAATATGTATATGCTTTCGCGAAAGCATATAAAATAAATATAAAAGTAGCTCTAAGATATCCTTGCTACTTTTACATATATAGTTTATGACAAGGAGTAAATAGATATATACGGTACAATGATCCTGTTTACTTTAAGCAAACTTTTGGAAAAATTCATCGATAGGAATAGGCGCAATCTTTCTGTAGACCTTACATTTTAATTAGTTAGTCCCTGATCCTAGAGTACTAATAGCTATAGTACGCCCTTTATTATATCTGAAAAGCCCCATCCATCCTCCAAACCATATTCTTCTCACAAACTGACTTATTTTTGAACCTGACAGTAATGGGTATTCTAGATTTGAATTGATAGGATGTGTTTCTTTTACAATTGTATCCTTGCTATGTATATTAGAAACAACCGAATGACTTTGAGATGCTTTTGTTTTGGGTAGTACAAGAACTTATAAAAACAAAGCATACCATTATTATACAAATTAATAAATATGTATGACACTTTTCGTTATACGATATTGTTTTCATCTTTTTAAGATACAACTTTATAGATATACTTTTTATTAGAATGTGTCACACTTCCTATCTTTAAATAGTCTAATCATATAGAACGTATGAAAAAACAACTTACATCACTTGTAAAAAAAGCAAATACTGGAGATAAGAAATCTTTGGAATTAGTCATTATAGAAATAAAGGATTTGGTGTATAACCTATCTTTAAAAATGTTGCTTTTCCCTGAAGATGCAAAAGATGCGACTCAAGAAATACTTATCAAAATTGTAACTAGATTAAGTACTTTTAATCATCAAAGTCAATTTAAAACTTGGGTGTATCGTGTTGCTACGAACTATTTACTCACTTATAAAGGGAAACAAGCAAAGAAGTTTTCAAGATCATTTGAGGATTATGCTGCTTTAATTGACTATAGTCAATCAGATACAATTCAATATACTACAAATGAAGGAGAGCTTTCATTATTAGAAGAAGAAGTGAAAGTAAGTTGTACACAAGGACTTCTTTTGTGTCTATCTGAAGTTGATAGAATCGTATATATTCTTTCAGATATTCTTGAATTTAATGGGGTAGAAGGAGCAGAAATAGTAGAAATCACTTCTGAGAATTTTAGAAAAAAATTATCTCGATCAAGAACTAAAATTAGAAACTTTTTAAACAATAAGTGTGGTTTGGCAAACCCTCGTAATCCTTGTCGCTGTAGAAAGAAAATAGATTCTTTAATTGATCAAAAATTGATAAATCCTACAGCATTAAAATTTGCTACACATTCAAGACGTAGTATCGATATGGTTGCAAAATTGAGTGATTTGGAAAAATCAATCGCTATCTATCGTTCTACACCTGACTTCCCTGCTCCAAATGTATTATTAAAAGAAATAAAAGAAACTTTAGATATTGATATGTTATGATTCTTAATTTTAAACTAAAACAATTTCTAATTATCACCTTACTTACAAGTATTTGGATACATATCTCAGAAGTATTTAGATACCTAGTTCTTGTTATACCTAGGATACAAACTTATCTTGATAATAAAGAAGGTGTTGCAGTTATGGATTTAGGTATTTTTTCCATTTGGGGTTTATGGGATACGCTTTTAACAACTGTTTTGGTATTCGTGTTTTGGTTGTATTCAAAAGTATTTGGAAATAATCGAACTTCTATTTTTGTTTCTGGAACTATAGTTTGGTTAGCTGTTTTTGTGATTTTTTGGGTAGCTACTGCAAATATGGGATTGACTAGCTGGAATATCCTGTTTATTACACTTCCTTTGAGTTGGTTAGAAATGATTATAGGTACTTGGGTAGCATCTAGATTATATGCAACAGATCGTTGGAATACGTAGTTTGTTATCTATAGATTGATTATTGCCCTTCTATTTTAGTTAGTTCTCTTGTCCAACGGAGTTTTCCTTTTTTACTATAGCTTTCGGATTTTACAATACCAATTCCTTTTACATACCATTCTACTCCTTTACCTCTTATTTTAATAAACCCTATAGTAAATAAATAGTCAAAACTCATTTTATAGGTATCAAATGTCCCTGCTGGAATGGTTAAAGAAACAGATTCTTTGACGTTTCTATTAGAAATTAGCATATTAGCAGTAACTAGAGCTGCGTCATCGCCTCCGATAGAAATATCTATATTGCCATCTTCTAAAATGTCTCCAGCTTGCATATTATCTGGGAATTGTAAAAAATCTCCAGTAGCTTTTACTTCTAATGACCCTTGTTGATCTCCATTTTGATGTGCCATATAATTTGACATATCTATATAAAAATTGCCGTCTTCACATTGCAACTGATAATTATGGGCAGTATCTTTATTTTTTGCATCTTCATAAGTAGAAGAAATATCAATAACAAAAATGTCACCTTGATTACCTACGTTAGTAATATCGTGTTTCTCTACAGATTTTACCTTTCCTTTTTTATTGTAGTTGGTATATTCTAAATACATACCCTTTTTATAAGGGGAAATATCTTCACAATTTTGGGCATATGTTGAAGCTACAAAACATAAACTTATAATTAAAAGTAATTGTTTCATGATGAGTGGTTTTATTAGGAGGTTAAAATTACACTAAATTTTAAAACCATTAAATTCTATGAAGCGTATACATTAAAAAATGAATTTATAGATGATTATAAATGTAAACCCTTGTATATTATTCTCAGAGTTTAGTTTCGCGAAAGCGAACGAACACTATATATCATCCTTTCTTAAATATATCTCTTATAAATACTCCAACCATTACGACCATGAATAAAGCAAATGGTAATGAAGTAATAATCAATAATTTTTGCAAGGCTACAAGGACATTAATTTCTGGTCGTGCATTTCCAAGAAGAATCATTGCAATTGCAAAGACAGTAATACAAATTGACCAGATCAATCTGTGTTTACGTTGTGGAGTTGGATTTCCTTTGTCTGTAAACATACTCAATACAAATACAGCAGAATCTACAGAGGTAACTAAAAAGCTAATCAAGAGAGTAATAGTTATACTATTAAGGAAACTTGCAAAAGGATAACTCTCAAAAAACACAAAAATTGAGGAAAACACATCACCAAATTGTCCGTTATAGCTTCCCCAATTATCTATTAATGTAAAGGCACTATTTCCAAAAACACTAAACCAAAAAAACGTTCCTAATGCAGGAATGATTAAGACACCAAGCAATAATTCTCTAATGGATCTTCCACGAGAGATACGCGCTATAAAAATCCCTGTAAATGGCGCCCAAGCTAGCCAAAATGCCCAATAGTAATACGTCCAATCAGTAAGAAAAGCTTCGCCTGGATCATAATTTCCAATTGCAAGGCTTAAGGGTATAAAGTCTTTGATGTAATGAGTTAACGCTTTCGCGAAAACAGATATAGAAGCAATCATATCACTTTGAATAAATACAAAAAGCAAGATGCCTAATGTAATCCAGATATTAAGTGTAGAAATACGTTTGATTCCTTTATGCATGCCTTTCCATACAGATAAAAAGGCGAGTGTAGCAATACATAATGTAATACCAATGGTAGTCCATAATCCAAGGTTTCCAGTGGTAAGATGGTTTAATCCTCCATTAATTTGTGTGGTGCCTAACCCTACAGCACCTACTAATCCAAAGACTGTAGTGATAGTAGCAAGAATATCTATACTATGTGTAACTCCTTTACGTTTTGTAATACTTTGTATTGATGAGCTAATAAGTGCTGATCGACCTTTTGAAAATAAATAATATCCAATAATGAGCGCAAAGAGCCCATAGAATGCCCAAGCTGTAAATCCCCATTGATAAAAAGTGTATTCTAATGCGATAATTTCTGACGAAACTCCTGTTTGTATGGGAGGGTTTTGTTGCATAAATACAGGCTCTTGAACTGCTCTTAACAAAATACCAGCTCCCATTCCCGCACTGTATAACATAGCAATCCAAGCCCATCGAGAAAACTCAGGTGTATCTTGGGGTTTACCTAGTTTTTGTTTCCCAAAAGGGGAGAGAGCAAGTACCAAAATAAAGAGCACACAAAATAATCCTAAGTATAAATAAAAATCACCAAACCAAGTACGCACCCAGATAGAAACTCGCTCTATAGTATAATAAAAACCAGTAGGATTTATAAATATAAAACTAGCAGATAACAAAATGAGCCCGATAGATATACTAAGAACAGGATATTTTTTATACTGAGAAAAGATGATAAATAATGTTTTGATAAAATGAATGACTAAGGTACTTAAATCTGAATTCTAAATAGAAGTACTTACTATAAAAAA
>CAYYSK010000015.1:0-28581 GCA_964474345.1 uncultured Flavobacteriaceae bacterium | reverse complement strand
TTGGGTTTCTTATTTATAAATTCAATTTAAACCGTCAATATGAAAAACAAGAAACCAAACGCCTAAAGGAAGTAGATGATTTAAAAACACGCTTATATACTAATATTACTCATGAATTCCGAACACCACTTACGGTAATCATGGGCATGAATGATACCATCAAAGGCTTTGACAAAGAACGAGATTTAATAAAACGAAATGCTAAAAATCTATTACGTCTTATTAGTCAATTACTAGATTTATCAAAACTGGATTCTGGATCTTTAAAGATCGATACGACTAAAGGTGACATCATTTTGTATTTAAAATATTTGACAGAGTCTTTTTATTCTATGGCTTCAGATAAGAAAGTACATTTGAGTTTCCATTCTGATATAAAAGTATTGGTTATGGGCTATGATGAAATTAAACTACAGCATGTAATCTATAACCTTTTATCTAATGCAATCAAATTTACACGACCTGGAGGAAAAGTAAATCTTACATTAAAGACCATATTAGATAAAGGAAAACCCTATATTGAGATTACTGTTAAGGATACAGGTACTGGTATTGAAGCTAAAGATTTGCCACACATTTTTGAGCGTTTTTATCAAGCTAGTAGTGTTAATGAGATAGAGCACAGAAGCAAAACTTTTGGAGGTACAGGAATAGGACTAGCGTTAACAAAAGAATTGGTAGAATTAATGAAAGGTTCTATTAACGTTCAGAGTGAAAAGTCTTGGGGTTCACGTTTTATAGTATGCTTACCTATAGAAAACAAAGAGTTTGAAAAAGAGGTAGATAAGACAGTAGCCACTATTTTTACCGAGAATGAATTTCAAACCGCTATTGGTGAAATTAATAACCTTACTGATCACACAACATCAGATAAACCATTACTCTTGCTTATAGAGGATAATAGTGGTGTTGTGGCATATATACGCGCTGTCCTAGATGCTACTTATGAAATCAATGTAGCCATTAATGGTCACGAAGGGATAGAAATGGCATTAGAACGTATTCCAGATATTGTCATAACTGATATTATGATGCCAGAAAAAAACGGCTATGAAGTATGTGATTTTTTAAAGAATGATAGTAGAACCAGTCATATCCCTATTATTATCTTAACAGCTAAAGCTGATATTTCTTCTAAACTAGAAGGTCTAGACATAGGTGCCGATGTATATTTATCTAAACCTTTTGAAAAAGATGAGTTATTAGTCCAACTCAAAAACTTATTGACTACCCGAGAGAAATTACAAGCCTACTATTCTGGTACTACCGAAACAATTTCTGAACCTTTAGTTAAACGGGAACATATTTTTATAGAGAAACTACGATCATATGTGAATAATCATATGCAGGATAGTGACCTTTCAGTAAATACCCTTTCCGAATTTATGGAGTTAAGTCATATTCAATTATATCGAAAATTGAAAGCACTTACCGGACAAACACCTTCTCAATTTATTAGATCCATACGTTTAAAAAAAGCTCTCATCTTTCTAGAAACAACTGATCTCAATATTTCTGAAATTGCCTATGAGGTTGGTTTTAATGACCCTAATTACTTTACACGTGTTTTTAAACAGGAGTACGGTAAAGTTCCTGGTGATGTACGAGGACGTTAAGGATTTTAAGGCAAAAAATGTACATAGTTCTGTAATTATTCCACAATCAGATGAGGTACTTCGTCTAGTTTCCAGTCAATTACTAATCCACCAGCAAGAGAACGTGCAATTTCGGCACCGTATAAATGCTCAGCTAGATAGAGTGCGGCTTCAAAACTTTTGGCACCTCCAGCAGAGGTAATGTATTTTCCGTCATGCACAAATAAGACTTCTTTACGAATATCTAGTTGAGGAAATGTCTCTCGCATCTTGTCTATGTCGCTAGGAAATGTAGTAGAAACACTACCATCCAAGATACCTGCCTTAGCAAGTACAAAAGCACCATCGCAGTGTGAGGTCATATACAATGCATTTTTATTGACTTCTTTTACAAAATTGATCATGACTTCATCATCAAGATCGGTATCGAGATGATGCTCTGCACTTGGGACTACAAGAATATCAATCTCAGGAAGACCCGCCGCGGTATAATCAAAATCGGGTAGGAGATACATCCCTTCAAATGTACGGATAGGAGCTAGTGTATTTGCCACCGTAAAAACATTCATCTGTTTGATATTCTCTCTATACTGAGTATGTTGAAAGATATCAAAAGGTGCTGTGAGTTCAGTATTATAAACACCGTCCATGATTAGAAAGGCGACATTATATCGCCCTTCCTTTAATTTTGGTTTTGCTTTCGCGAAAGCTAAACTAGTGTCTTCAGTATTTAGTACCGTATCTACAGTATTTTTATCAGTTTTTGCACTTTTAGAATCATCTCCGCAAGCGATGATACAACAGGCTATAAAAAAAAGTGTTATGTATTTCATTTGTCTAAAGTTGATTCTATTTTAGATTTTAAAGATAGGTTTTTTGCTATTGTTTCCTTTGTAACTCTTTGTTTAGATAAGTACATAAAAAAACATGCTATTATAGTAAGTCCAAATATGAATATCCAAACAATTTTAAAACCATATTTTGCTGTTATTTGCATACCTGCATTATGCGCAAATATATTTGCGATTGCAAATGCCATAGAATACAAACCCATAAAAGCGCCTTGTTTCCCTATTTTAGAACGGTCTAATGCAAATTTATTACTAAATGGAAACCCTATCATTTCACCAAAAGTCATGAGTATAATAGAGATAAATACAACTCCTATCCAAGCTTCCCATACAAGCACGATATAACTTAACCCTGTAAACACTATACCCATAATAGTAAGTTGGATATTATTATACTTCTTTTTTAGTAACCAAGCTACTAATGGCATTTCTAGTAGCACGATTAATAAAGGATTGATCCCCATAAGTAATCCAATGTTTAATTCACTTATTTCATAAATAGATCTGTAATAAAGTGGTACTACGGTAAATAAGGGAAGAAAAGCCATGGCAAATAGCATGAGGCCTATAAGAAAATAAACATAGGTGATATCCTTTCCTGGCGCTACTGGGTTTTCTACAATTACTTCGGTATCTACTTCTTTTGCTTTTTTTGGATTTAAAACATGCATCATTAATATAGCAGCAAATAGACATGTAAAACCATCTGCATAAAAAAGTGCATGATATCCTACAGTTCCGATTAAAAGCCCACCAATCACAGGACCAGCTCCCATACCAAGGTTAATGGCAAGTCGTAATAAAGTAAGAGAACGTGTCTTGTTCTCTGGTTTTGAATAGGCGCTTAATGCTACAAAAAAGGCAGGTCGCCCCATATCAGCTAATGTGATGAGAATGAAGAACGACAAACAAAGCTCCCAAAAATCAGAAACATGCATCACCCATAAAAAGTTGATGCCTGTAAAAAAGAGGCTCATAAGGATTACTTTATAATATCCTATAAAATCAGTTAATTTCCCACCAATATAGGATCCAACTACAGACCCTAAACCATAAGCAGACATTATCCAGCCAACATTGTTTACTGTAATCCCAATACTTTCATTAAGATAGATAGAGAGAAATGGAATTACCATCGCTCCAAAACGGTTTACAAAAGTAATAAGTGATAACCACCATACTTCTTTGGAAAGTCCTTCAAAGGTCTTGATGTAATTGCGCAGTAATAGTTTCATAATAAGGTGATTTTGATTGAGTATATACCTGCGCCGGCTTTTGTAAAAAAAAGTCCGACACAATGGTCGGACTTTTTTTGATTGTTACTTTTTATATTTATATAATGACAATACATACCATCCGACTGTAGAGAGACCACGTCTTTTTTTGGAAATATGTATTGACTTGTTTCATATTCGATTATTTGATACTCCAAAACTAAGTAAAAAAGTAATTGGTTTTTTACTTTTGTAAAAAAAAATAATTTTTCATAAATAAAAACTTTAATTAATAATTGATTTTTCTACAAGTTGTACCGTTTGTTATTAAAAATAAATACCTATAACATAAGTGCTTTTATCTATTTCATATTTGTTATATTTAAAAAATAACAATCTAAAAAATCAATTATGAAAACCATTTTAGTTAGTGTAGTATGTTGTATCCTATATTGTACAACGCTATATAGTCAGGATGAGTTTTATGATGAAACAAAGAGATATCAAGACTCTCTATCTGAAGTATATCAAAATCCAAAAACTTCTATTCTTAGTAAGAAGCAATTAAAGAAGTTTCATGGATTAGAATTCTATCCTATAGATGTGAAATTTCGCGTAAGCGCAACCTTTATTCAAACTCCTAACGCAGCACCATTTGATATGGCATTATCTTCTGGATATACTAGAGAATATGTCATGTACGGTATGGCTACATTTGAAATAGAAGGAAAGGTGTTGGAATTGCCTATCTATCAAAATACGTATTATAGAGATCATCCAGAACATGAGTATGGGCAGAGTCTCTTTTTACCATTTACAGATTATACAAGTGGCGATGGAACTTATGGAGGCGGTCGTTATATAGATCTAGAACAATCTGATATTGTAGATGGAAAACTTGTTATAGATTTTAATAAAAATTACAACCCATATTGTGCATATACCACAGGGTATAGTTGTCCTATTCCTCCTGAGAATAATGATTTGAAAGTTAGAATAGAAGCTGGCGTAAAAGATTTTGGAGAACATTGAATGTTTGAGATCATCCAATAATTATTATCTTTTACAAATTAATGGATATTATTTCTTGAATACATCTACTCTTTATCAACCTATAAAGCATATATTTTGTGTGCTTCTTTTTATATCATGTATTTTTATACATGCTCAGGAATTACCACCTATCATTAATTATACACCTTCAGAATATGGTGCTGATAATCAAAATTGGATGGCTTCTCAATCTGATGATGGGATTGTATATATAGCTAATAATAAAGGATTATTGTCTTTTAATGGCGCGCAGTGGATACTTAATCCTTCTCCTAATGAAACGATTTTACGATCTGTAAAAGTAGTTGCAGATAGAGTATATACAGGTGCTTATATGGATTTTGGATATTGGGAGTCCCAAGAAAATGGGATACTTCTCTACACATCTTTGACACAGAAATTAGCTGTAAAGATGATAGAAGATGAACAAATCTGGAAAATTATCTCTTATAATGATAAGATACTGTTACAATCATTTAATCGTATTTATATATATCAACCAGATAATGATCAACTAGAATATATAGAGATTGAACATGATATTTATAGATTATTCCAATTAGATGAAGACTTATACTTTCAAGTTCTTACTAAAGGGTTGTATTCTATTAAAAATGGAAAGGCAGTACTCATTAATGATCATGAAATACTAAAAACAAAAACATTCATTAATCTTTTTAAAAAGGATAGTATCATTATTGGGATTACGCAGGAGGATGGTTTTTTCATAATTAAAGATCAAGAGGTTGTTCCTTGGGAACATACCGCTTCTACGTTTCTTAAAGATATAACAGTATATAGTTCTATTGAATTAAAAGATAAGAGCATTGCTGTAGGTACTGTGGCTAATGGATTTTTGAAGTTATCTCAAAAGGGGGATTTAGAATATCAATGTAAACAAGAGTCTGGTTTAGGAAATAATACAGCTTTATCTCTTTTTGAAGATAGCACACAAAATGTATGGATAGGTCTTGATAATGGGATTGCTTGTATAAATACACATGTTCCTATTGTAAGTTATAGTGACCAAAAAGGGCGTCTAGGGGCCACTTATGAATCTGTAGTCTATGAAGGCGATTTATATTTAGGTACAAATCAAGGATTATTTTATAAAAAGAAGAATACATCAGAGTTTAAGTTGGTCTCTGGAATAGAAGAGCAGGTATGGATGCTCAGTGTTATAGATGGAGAACTTTTTTGTGGTCATAACAAAGGAACATTTCTTATAAAAGACGGAAAACAACAACAAATAGCAACGGTTGATGGTACTTGGAATATTAAAAAGATTCCTAATACTCCTGATTTATTACTTCAAGGAAATTTTGATGGATTATATATTCTAGAGAAGAAAAATGGAGATTGGTCTCTTCGAAATAAACTAGAGGGATTTGATATTTCTTCAAAGCATTTTGAAGTTACTACAAACAATAAAATACTGGTAAGTCATGAGTATAAAGGTGTATTTGAAGTTCAGGCAGATGCCGCTTTCGCGAAAGCGATTTCTTATAAACAAAATACATCTGTAACCAAAGGAGAATACTCAAGTCTAACGCGCTTTGACAATGCTATTTTTTATGCAAATAAAGAAGGGATTCATAAGTTTGATGTTGCAACAAGTACATTTATAAAAAATGAAACTCTAAGTACTGTTTATCAAGATGAGTATATATCTGGGAAATTAGTCAATGATCAAGAAGGAAAATTATGGGCATTTACAGAAAAGCATCTTGTGTATTTTACAAAAGATCAGTTAGAATCAAAGTTTTCTGTCCATAAAATTCAAATACCTCAATCATTACGCAATTCTGTAAAAGGATATGAAGATATTACACAACTTGATGCAAAAACCTATTTATTAGGGACAACAAATGGATATTTGGCAATGGACATATCCTTACCCACAACAACATACAATGTTACTATTAATAGAATAGCTAGTAAGAAAATTGATGGTTCATCTATTTTAGTTCCCCTTAATCAAAAAGGAGATTTTTTATGGGAAGAAAATACAATGTCATTCTTTTACCATATTCCTGAATATGATAAATTTCAGATAGCTCAATATCAACATAGATTAAAAGGGTATTATGATACTTGGAGTTCTTGGGGAGCTACACCAAGTTTTGAATATGCAAATATCCCTTCGGGTGATTATACTTTTGAAGTAAGAGCTAGAGTTGGTAATGTTGTCTCTGCAAATATTGCTGAGTATATATTTACAATTGGAAAACCTTGGTACCTGTCAGATATAAGTATGATTATGTATGTATTATCGGGAATACTGCTATTTATTGCTCTTAACTGGTTTTATAAACGTTACTATAGAAAACAACGAGAACGTCTATTGGAAAAAACAAAACAAGAGATGGATCTTAAAGCATTAGAAATAGAAAAAGAGAATATAGAATTACGAAATCAGAACCTAAGAAATGATATAGATGCTAGGAATAGAGAGCTTGCATCATCTACAATGAGTATGCTTAATAAAAGTAAAATGCTTAATGAGATTAAAGAAAAATTGATAAAAATCAATATATCAAATAACCTGGATACTATTATAAAAGACATTGATAAAAATATAAATACAAAAGAAGATTGGAACTTTTTTGAAGAGGCCTTTAATCATGCTGATAAGGACTTTTTTAAGAAAGTAAAAAAGGTTCACCCAGCACTTACATCCAATGATTTGAAATTATGTGTGTATTTACGACTTAACATGTCGTCAAAAGAAATAGCTCCTTTACTTAATATCTCACATAGAAGTGTAGAAATCAAACGCTATCGTTTGCGTAAAAAGATCAATTTAGATCATTCTATACACCTTAATGACTACTTCATTAATTTATAAGACTACAACGTTTCTTAATTTTACTACAACATTACCACAACATTTTATAAATTATTAATAATAAAACTATTATAGTTTAAAATTTAACTTGTGTATTATTTGGATACTGTTTAATAAATTAAGGTATTAAGCACATAATTTTTGAGATTTCTTCAACAAAGACTCTTTTTTATTGAGTTGTATGTTTTTTGTATAGGCATATTTTGATAATCGGTCAAGAATGTTAATTAATTTTAAATATAAAATTAACTAACTATGAAGTACCGAGTACTTTTTATTATTTCATTCCTATATTCATTAGGAATTTCTGCTCAAGAGAATTCCATATCGGGAACAGTATATGAAAAGGAATCTAACCTACCACTTATAGGTGCAAGTATTATTATTGAAGGAACATCAAATGGCGCATCTTCAGATTTTGATGGAAACTTTACATTAAATAATGTTTCTATAGGTAGTGTCTTGATTATATCTTACTTAAGTTTTACTACTCAAAAAATAGAAATAAAGAATTTTGAGTCAGTAACTATATACCTAGAACCAGACGCACAATCATTAGAGCAAGTGGTTGTAATAGGATATGGAGCTCAAAAACGTAAAGAAATTACAGGTGCTGTTGCTGTTGTAGGTGCACAAACTATAGAAGATTTAAAACCACAACGTATAGAACAAGCTATACAAGGTCAAGTAGCAGGAGTACAAGTAACTTCAAGTTCAGGATCTCCAGGTAGCGGATTAAATATTAATATACGGGGTATTTCTACCAATGGAGATAACAGACCACTTATCCTTTTGGACGGAAGTGTTATTGAAGACTTAAGTGTTGTTAATCCTTCAGATATAGAAAGTATTAATATCCTGAAGGATGCAACAGCAGGGATATATGGTGTAAGAGCTGCTAATGGTGTAATTATTATTACAACTAAAGGGGGAAGTAAAGAAACACCTCTTAAAGTTTCTTTTAATACATATACAGGAATACAAGAAACGACAAGAAGATTGCCTGTACTTAATGCTACAGAATATGCTTTATTAGTAAATGAAGCTAGAACCAATGGAGGGCAAGCTCCTCTATTTACAAATGTAAGCTCCTTAGGACAAGGTACAGATTTTCAAGATGAGGTATTTGATTCTGCGCCTATATTTAATACAGATTTTACAATACGTGGAGGAGGAAAGAAATCAAAATATGCACTCAGTGCATCGTATTTAAATCAAGATGGTATTGTAGGAAGTGATAAATCAAATTTTGAAAGAGCAACAGCACGATTAAAGTATAATGTAAATCTTATAGATAATTTAAAATTTGATGCTTCTGTATTATACACTTTCACAAGAAGAAGTACTATTGCAGAAAATGGAATAGGATCTGTACTATTTAATGCTTTAAACAATGCACCTACTTTTTCTGTAGTAGATGAACAAGGAGAATTTACACTTTCACCAGGGCTAGGAGCAGAAGTGATTAACCCTGTAGCTCAAATTGCAAATACATATAATGAAGCACTTGTAAATAAAACCACAGGAAGTTTTGGACTTACTTATTCTTTTCTAGATCACTTTGAAGTTCAATCTAGATTTCAAGCAAATTACTCAGATGTAGACATTTTAGTATTTAATCCAGAAGTGGATTATGGGAATGAAAAAGTATTTACAAACTTAGTAAGTACTGTAAATGATGATGAACAAATTTTTCAAGATTATACGTTTGACGCTTTCGCAAAATATAGTAATACCTTTAAAGAAGATCATAACCTTAGTGTATTGCTAGGAACATCAGTTTTTCAAACGGTAGGAGATTTCTTTTCTTTTATAGGAATTAATATTCCAGAGAATTCTTTTGAAAATGCAAACCTCCAACAAGCAGAAACGATAAGAGATAATTTTGTAAATAGAAGTAATCGAGTATTTGATCAACGATTACTATCCTATTTTACAAGAGTACAGTATGATTATAAGGGAAAATATTTGTTTTCAGGGTTGTTCCGTAGAGATGGGTCTTCCAACTTTGGACCAGAAAATAAATTTGGATATTTTCCATCGGCTTCTGTAGGATGGATTGCCTCAGAAGAAAGTTTTTTAAGTGATAACTCCATTTTTGACTTTTTAAAAATAAGAGCTTCGTATGGTATTATAGGAAATGATAGAATACCAGCTTTCCAATTTGTATCTCTTCTAGATGGAGAAGGAGTATATGTAATTGACGAAGAGCTTGTTTTTGGTGAAGCAGTAGGAGCTATTTCTAATCCAGAAATCAAATGGGAAGAACAATTTACATTTGATATAGGTGTAGATGCCAAATTCTTAAATAGTGCATTAAGTGTAACTTTAGATTACTTTAATCGTCGTACAGAAGATCTGTTAGTATCAGCGCCAGTATCTGGGATATTAGGCGCATCTGCACCAGGATCAGCACCACCTATTGTAAATGCAGGAACTGTAGAGAATAAAGGATTTGAATTTAGTATATCCTATCAAAAAGAATTAACAGATGACCTTAATTTTAATACAAGCTTTAATCTTACTACTATTCAAAATGAAGTGCTATTTGTAAATAGTAATAATGGATTTATTCCAGGAGGAGGTTTTGGAATAGGACAAGATTTTCCTGCAAGATTCGAAGCAGGGTTTCCTATAGGATACTTTAGAGGATTACAAACAGATGGAATCTTTCAAACTCAAGCAGAAGTAGATGTTAGTTCACAACCAGATGCATCTCCTGGTGATATTCGATTTGTAGATATAAATGGAGATGGTAGTATAGATACAGATGGAGATGGAACAGAAATAGGTGATCCTATTCCAGATGTTACTTTAGGATTTAATCTATCTATTAACTATAAAAATTTTGATTTTCTAACGTATGCATTTGCATCATTAGGCAATGATATTGTACGCAATTATGAACGCTTTCAGGCATTGACTAATAGAAGCGCTTTATTTCTAAATCGCTTCACAGGACCAGGAACAAGTAATAATACACCACGAGTAACAACAGCTGCTACAACAAATACCTTGTTTTCTGATTTCTTTGTAGAAGACGGTTCTTTCTTACGTATACAAAACATTCAATTAGGATATACATTACCAGATGCGATAGTGTCATCATTAAAGATGGATTCATTTAGAGTCTATACATCAGTGACTAATGCATTTACATTTACAAAATATAGTGGATATGACCCTACAGCGTCTTCTGGAGCTCCTATAGGAGCAGGAATTGACACAGGGAATTACCCAACCCCAAGAACTTATTTGTTGGGATTAAATATAAATTTTTAAGAAATGCGATCAATAAGAAATATTAGTAGGTTGTCATCACTAATCCTGATAAGTGCCCTAACATTTACAGGATGTAGTGATGATTTTGTAGATGTTGATTCTCAAGACCAAAACTCAGAGACATTTTTTAATACCGAACAAGATTATCAAGATGCACTTATAGGAGCATATGATCTTTTACAAGCTTCATATATCAATGTGATGCTTGGAGAGATTGCTTCTGACAATACATTGGCTGGGGGAGAAAGTGCTATCGATGTACCGGGTATTCAAGAAATAGATGATATGATACATACACCTATCAATGCAAATTTGAGAGATGTATGGAACTGGATGTTTTCAGGAGTCAATAGAGCTAATTTTTTATTAGAGTTTAAAGACAAAACTGATTTTCCAGGAAGAGATAATGTAGTTGCACAAGCTACTTTTTTAAGAGCATATTACTATTTTGAATTGGTTAAGTTTTTTGGAGATGTGCCTCTAGCTGTAGATGTGCGATTACTTTTTGGAGATCAAGATGTTGTAGACCGGACACCTGCGAGTGAAGTATATGCCCAAATAGAAACAGATCTTATGTTTGCTGCAGCAAACCTACCAACCGTACAAACAGAAACTGGAAGAGTAACTCGCGGAGCTGCTCAATCTTTGCTAGGAAAAGTATTATTGTATCAAAATAAATTTGAAGCAGCAGCTCAAGTCCTAGATCAAGTAATAGATTCTGGAGCTTATCAATTAGTAAATGATGTGACTATTATTTTTGAAAACGAATTTGAAAATAATAGTGAGTCTGTATTTGAAATTCAATATACAGATTTAGAAGGAGCAGGTTTTGGATGTTTACAATGTAGTGAAGGAAATGTAGCTGTAGGTTTTAATGGAATCCGTAATTATAATGGCCCTCTTTTTGAATCTGGATTTAGTTTTAATGTTCCTACTCAAGAAGTGTATGATGCGTATACAAGTAATGACCTACGTAGAGATGCTTATATCTTAAATATTATTGCTTTTGCAGAGGCAAACCAAGATTTTAATAACGGAGCAGGAGTAACATTTACAGAAGGCTTTGAACATACAGGATTCTTTAACAGAAAGTATATACCTCGTCAAGGAGACTCAAACATAGGAGATCAAAACTTGACAAATCCTAATAATTACCGTGCCATTAGATATGCAGATGTACTTCTTATGGCAGCAGAAGCTCACAATAGAGGAACTGGAAACGATGCATTAGCCTTACAATATGTAAATGAAGTACGAGATAGAGCAGGTTTAATTCCTATAAACCCAACAGGAACAGCGCTTACAGAAGCTATATACTTAGAACGTAGATTGGAGTTAGTAGGAGAAGGGCACCATTTCTTTGATTTAGTACGTACTGGAAGAGCAACAGTAGAAATAGACGGATTTACTCCAAATAAAAATGAATTATTCCCAATCCCTTTAATTGAAATCCAATTAGCTGGAAATCGTTGGGATCAAAATCCAGGATACTAGAATGAGAAAAATAAAAAGCACATATATATTTGTAGTAGCCATTTTGTGCATAGTATCATTTATGGCATGCTCAGATGATGAACGTCCTACTGATTTTATAAATAGTGTAGCTCCTCCATCAGATTTAGCTGTAGCATTTGTGGTGTCACAGGACAATTCAGGAATAGTAACATTTACACCAAGTGGTACAAGTGTAGCTTCTTTTACACTAAATTATGGTGATGGATCAGAGGAAGAAACCCTTATAGCAGGAGAAACAGTGACCCATATATATTTAGAAGGGACATTTATAGTAACTATTACAGGAAGTAACGCTATAGGGGAAACTACACAGATAACACAAGAAGTAACATTAACATTCCTACCGCCAGAAAATTTATTTATAACCATAAACACTCTTCCTGGAAATTCTTTTGGAATTGAAGTAAGTGCTACAGCAGATTTTGCTTCTAACTTTGATGTGTTTTTTGGAGATGTAACTAATGAAGTACCTACTAATTTTCTAGCAGGAGAAACAACTACGCATATTTACGATGCAATCGGAGATTATGAAGTTAGAGTTGTTGCTCGTAACGGAGGAAGTGTAACTATAGAAACATCTCAAATAATAACTATAGAAAACCCTATAGTATTACCTATTAATTTTGAAGACACAGAACAAGATTATATTATTATAGGATTTGAAGGAGCAGAGTCTTCTATAATGCCTAATCCAGATCCTACAGGCATTAATACTAGTACCACAGTAGTGAGAACTATAAAAACACCGGGGGCACAGTTTTTTGCTGGAACTTTTACAGAAGTAGACCTTCCTATAGACTTTTCAACTTCTGGAAGTATCTCTATTAATACTTATTCTCCTAAAGCAAATATACCTGTAAGAATACGATTAGAAAATGCTAACAACTCTTCAGGAGTAGAGTTAGATGTAAATACAACAGTAGAAAATCAATGGGAAACACTCACTTTTGACCTTTCATCACAATTAGATTCTAATATTCAATATGTAAGAATTGTAGTGTTTTTTGAGTTTGTACCAGGCTTAGCAGGTGATGGATCCATCTATTATTTTGATGATATTATGATTGCTAATTAATAAATGAAAATGAAATGAAAACGAAATTAATCCTTACTTTTTCGATACTATTTGTGTTGATATATAGCTGTCAAGAAGATGATGTTACATTTGGAGATGTTGTAGCTCCAACAAATCTTCAAGTGCAAGTTGAGGTAGCTAGCGATCAAAGTGGTAATGTAACTATTATACCTACAGCAGAAAATGCCATTAATTTTCATGTTTTCTTTATAGAAAGTCAAGATCCAATCATTGTTACTGAAAGTGGAGGTCAAGCTAATTTTAGATATACTCAACCTGGACAATTTACACAAGTAATAACAATTGTAGCTTTTGGGACAGGAGGAGCATCTTCATCAGCAACAGTAACTATAGATTTGGATGTTAACCTTTCTATAGATCCATTGATATTAGAAGCACTTGTAGGAGCTTCTAGTGGTTCAAGTTCAAAACAATGGATATGGGATTCTACAAATGCAGGACATTTTGGAGTAGGAGATCCTGCCGAAAATTTTCCAAACTTTTTTAGTGCAGCACCTAATCAATTGAATGGGTGTTTATATGATGACTCACTTACTTTCAGTCATGATGGACAAGGAAATTTTATATATAATGTAGCAACATCAGGAACTACATTTATCAATTGGGCAGAAGTAACTAGGTTCTTTCCAGATGCATCTCCAAATCAATTTGAAGATGAGTGTAGAAATATAAATGATCAGATAGCAACAGATGCAGATACAGATTTTGTCATTATTACAGATGAAACCACAGGAGTTTCAACATTACGAGTAACCAATAGTACATTGTCCTATTGGTCTGGTGCCATGGAATATGAAATTGTAGAGCTTACAGTAGGAAGATTAACAGTACGAGGAATACAAGAACCATTTGATCCACCTGGAGCACCACTTGCTTGGTATCACACATTTGTACCTGCTAATGGAGGTGATGAAGGTGATGGCGGAGAATTTAACTGTGATGATGGAGGTTCTACTGGCGATATGGGAAATGGTAATAATGATGTTCTTGTATGGGCAGATGAATTTGATGTAGATGGACCTCCATGTGATGCAAACTGGCAATATGATATAGGTACAGGTGAAAATGGATGGGGTAATGGTGAATTACAATATTATACTGATCGTCCTGAAAATATTATAGTAGAAGATGGCCTTCTTAAAATTAGAGCTGTACGCGAAAACCTTAATGGAAGTGAGTATACATCAGCGCGTATTAATTCTAAAGATTTATACGAGTTTGAATATGGTCGTGTTGAGATACGTGCCAAATTACCAACAGGTGGAGGTACCTGGCCAGCCTTATGGTTACTGGGAGCCGATATTGATACTAACCCTTGGCCAGGAGCTGGAGAAATCGATATGATGGAACATATAGGAAATCAACAAGATCGTATTTTCTCAACGCTACATTTTGAGGGAATGTCAGGAGCAGATGGCCCTGGAGATTCCTTTATTGTAGATGGTGTATCTGAAGAATTTCATGTGTATGAAATGATCTGGACTCCTGCTCAAATACGTCTCATTGTAGACGGGAATATCAACTTTATTTTCTTTATTTCAGGCGAAATCCCTACGGTTACTTACAATAAAGAATTTTTCTTTCTGATGAATGTGGCTATGGGTGGAAGCTTTGGTGGAAACATTGATCCGAATTTTCAAGAATCAACAATGGAAGTAGATTATATAAGAGTTTATCAATAAGATGATGTACACCAAGAAGTATTCATATAAGAAAATATCTGCTGCTTTTTTAGCATTGTGCTTTGCCATACAATTATATGGACAAGAAGTCAGTTCAGTACCAGATATAGAAGGTAAAGTGACAACACTACTTGCTAAAATGACTTTAGAAGAAAAAGTAGGCCAGATGAATCAATACAATGGTTTCTGGGAAGTAACAGGACCTGCTCCTAATGATGGTGATGCCGCTAAGAAATATGAGCATTTACGGTCAGGGCTCGTAGGATCCATGCTTAACGTAAAAGGAGTAGAAAATGTACGAACAGTTCAAAAAATAGCAGTAGAAGAAACACGATTAGGTATTCCTTTAATTATTGGTTTTGATGGTATTCATGGTTATAAAACAATAAGCCCTATACCTCTTGCAGAAGCAGCTAGTTGGGATTTAGAAGCTATTAAAAAATCTGCAGAGATTGCTGCAGAAGAAATGGCCGCAGCAGGAATCAATTGGACCTTTGCGCCTATGGTTGATATATCAAGAGATGCAAGGTGGGGACGTGTGATGGAAGGTGCTGGCGAAGACCCTTATTTAGGAAGTAAAATAGCAATAGCAAGAGTAAAAGGATTTCAAGGAGATGATCTTTCATCTCATAATACGATAGCTGCTTGTGCAAAACATTTTGCAGGATATGGTTTTTCAGAATCTGGAAAAGATTACAATACAGTTGATATAGGTAATTATACACTTTATAATATGGTTTTTCCTCCCTTTGAAGCAGCAAAAGAGGCAGGAGTGCGCACCTTTATGAATGCATTTAATGTATTAGATGGTATTCCTGCTACAGGAAATACATTTTTACAACGTGACATATTAAAAGATAAATGGGGTTTTAACGGCTTTATTGTTTCAGATTGGGGATCGATTACAGAGATGATTGCTCATGGGTATGCAGAAAATGGAAAAGAAGCAGCTCGAATGGCAGCAAATGCTGGTTCTGACATGGATATGGAATCTTACCATTATGTGAACGAACTCGTAGCATTAGTAAAAGAAGGAAGCGTGGATGAAAAAGATATTGACGATGCTGTACGTCGTATTTTAAGAGTAAAATTTGAATTAGGCTTATTTGATAACCCATATAAATATTGTGATTCTGAAAGAGAAAAAGAAATAGTTGGTAAAAAAGAATATCAAGATACAATGCTAGATATAGCAAAGAAATCTATTGTGTTACTTAAGAATGACAATAATCTTTTACCATTACAAAAAAAAGGACAAAAAATTGCTCTTATAGGTGATTTAGCTGGAGATAAAAATAGCCCTTTGGGTAGTTGGCGTCTAGCTTCAGATGACCATTCAGCTATATCAGTACTTGAAGGAATGCAAGCGTATAAGGGAAATGACCTTACATATACAAAAGGCGCATCTGTAGCTATGGGAGATACAGCATTTGTATTTGAAGTAAAAGTAAATGAAGATGATATGTCCGCTTTCGCGAAAGCGATTTCAACAGCAAAAGAAGCAGATGTTGTTGTGATGGTGCTAGGAGAACATGGATTTCAAACAGGTGAAGGACGTAGTAGAGCGCAAATTGATTTGCCAGGAGTTCAACAAGAACTATTAGAAGCCATATATGCTGTCAATAAAAACATTGTATTGATTTTAAATAATGGAAGACCTTTAGCGATAGATTGGGCTGCACAACATATACCTGCTATTGTAGAAGGATGGCATTTGGGCTCTCAAAGTGGAAACGCAATTGCTCAAGTATTATATGGAGATTATAATCCTAGTGGAAAACTACCAATGTCTTTTCCAAGATCGGTAGGACAGTTGCCACTTTACTATAATCATATGAGTACAGGAAGGCCTAATGAACTTCCTAACGATTTAGTATTCTGGACTCATTATTCTGATGAGAGTAATGATGCATTGTACCCTTTTGGATATGGACTAAGTTATACTCAATTTAAATATACGCTCCCTACTATGGAAAAAGAAACTTTAGGTACAGACACCGTAAAGGTACAAGTCACTATACAAAATACAGGTAAAGTAGCAGGTAGAGAAGTTGTACAATTATATATAAGAGATAAATATGCAAGTGTTGCTCGACCTGTAAAAGAATTAAAAGGATTCCAAACAGTGGCATTATCTCCTGGAGAATCAAAAACTATCATTTTTGAACTTACCGATAAAGAACTGGGTTTCTATAACAATAGAGGAGAATGGATGGTAGAAGATGGAAGTTATGAAGTATATATCGGAGGTAATTCTGCTACCAGTAATAAAACCGAATTTGAATTAAAAAGAGGCTTATGAAAAAAGTAGTATGTTTTTACGTTTTTTTATTGATAACTTCAATATGTGTTTCTCAAAATGCACCTATTGATTTTGAATCTAGCGGACAAGGAGCCAACTGGACTTGGACCACTTTTGAAAATGATACAAATCCTTTATTAGAGATTGTTGCAAATCCAGACCCTTCAGGAATAAATACCTCTGCAACAGTAGCTCGATTTACAGCCTTAGAGACAGGAGCGCCCTTTGCAGGTGTAGAAAGTATGAGAGGGGAAGATATAGGGACTTTTACACTTTCAAGTGATAATGCAATTGTACGGATCATGGTTTATAAAACAGTGATCAGTAATGTGGGGATAAAATATTCAACAAATGAAGGAGCTTCTACAGGTGAGATGCTTATTTCCAATACATCTATAAATCAATGGGAAGAATTAACTTTTGATTTTACTTCGGTTATTAACGAACCTTCATCTACAGATATTAATCAAATTGTAGTGTTTCCAGATTTTCAAGATAGAATGTCTGATAATGTGATATACTTTGATAACATATCTTATACAGAACAAACCAATGATAATCCAGTAGTACTTCCTGTAGATTTTGAAAATGAAACTTTAACGTATGATTTTCTAGGATTTGAAGGCGCAGACTCTGCATTAGAAGCAAATCCAGATCCTTCAGATGAAAACCCAAGTGCTACCGTGATGAGGTCTGTAAAAACAGAAGGAGCGCAATTTTTTGCAGGAACATTACTAGATATAGATGAACCTATAGATTTTTCAGAATCTGAAATTATTTCTATAAACAGTTATTCTCCTAAATCTAATATACCTGTAAGATTGGCATTAGAAAATCAAACAACTGGAAATCAAATTTTCGTTGATGTAAATACAACTATTGCAGATAAATGGGAGACATTATCTTTTGATTTTACAGGGATCATTGATCCTAATATAGATTATAACAGAGTAGTTGTTTTCTTTGAATTTATTGTAGACCTCCCAGGAGATGGTTCTACTTATTTCTATGATGATATCCAAGTAGGAACACCTTTAAGTATATCTGACCAAAATATTGACGCTATACATTCATATCCTAACCCTGTAGATCAAGTGTGGACTATTCAAGCAAATGAACAAATAAAGCAGATCTCAATGTATAATCTATTAGGACAAAAAGTGGTTGATACTTTTCCAAATCTATTAGAATACATACTAGATGTATCACAATTGAAATCAGGAACGTATCTAGTAACTATACGTACAAATACTAGAAATGAAACCTTGAAAATTGTAAAAATCTAAATTTCAAAAGCTTATGTATTTGTAATAACATAAGTTCAATTATAATAATTACTAATTTTTAATAACTAAACACTAAATATTATGAAACAACTTTATTTTTTAATGATATTGTTTTTGAGTTTTCCTTTTTATGGAAATGCTCAAGTGGAACTCCCTGTAGGTTTTGAGGATGTAAACCTCTCTTATGATTTTGTAGGATTTGAAGGAGCAGATTCAGCATTAGATGGTAATCCAGATGCGTCAGGAGAAAATACGAGTGCAACCGTTTTAAGAAGTATAAAAACAAACGGTGCACAATTTTTTGCAGGAACATTTCTTAATTTAGATACACCTATTGATTTTTTATCGTCAACAGGAATATCAATACAAACATATTCACCAAAAGCTAATATTCCGGTACGACTGGCAATAGAAAATCAAACTACAGGAAATCAAATTTTTGTAGATGTGAATACTACGGTTATGAATGCCTGGGAAACACTTACATTTGATTTTGCAGGACTTATTGATCCTGCTATTGACTATAATCGTGTTGTTGTATTTTTTGAGTTTATTGTTGACTTACCTGGTGATGGATCTACTTATTATTTTGATAATATTGAAACCGCAAATGCTGATGGAGGCGGAGGAGGAGATTCAGTGGAACTCCCTGTAGATTTTGAAGATGATGCTACTTTAATGTATGACTTCTTAGGGTTTGAAGGAGCAGATTCTGCTCTTGAAGCAAACCCAGATGCTTCAGGAGAAAATATGAGTGCTACAGTTTTAAGAACAATAAAGACAGAAGGTGCGCAATTTTTTGCAGGAACATTTCTTAATTTAGATACGCCTATTGATTTTTCTATGTTAACAGGGATTTCTGTTAATACGTATTCACCAAAAGCTGATATTCCAGTACGATTAGCAATAGAGAATCAAACTACAGGAAATCAGATTTTTGTAGATGTAAATACAACTCTTGAGAATGCTTGGGAAACACTTACGTTTGATTTTACATCGTTAATTGATCCTGCTATAGATTATAATCGTATTGTAATATTTTTTGAATTTATTGATGGTTTAGCAGGAGATGGGTCTACCTATTATTTTGATAATATAGAAAACACGAGTGCTGATGGTGGAGGCGGAGGTGATGATCCAGTTGAACTTCCTGTAAATTTTGAAGATGATGCTACTTTAATGTATGATTTCTTAGGATTTGAAGGTGCAGATTCTGCTCTTGAAGCAAATCCAGATGCTTCAGGAGAAAATACGAGTGCTACAGTTTTAAGAACAATTAAAACAGATGGAGCACAGTTTTTTGCAGGAACATTCCTCAATCTAGATACACCTATTAATTTTTCAGATGGATTTGAAGGGATTTCTATTAATACCTATTCGCCAAAAGCTGATATTCCAGTGCGTGTACGTTTAGAAAATGCAGATAATTCTTCAGGAATAGAGCTTGATGTAAATACAACTGTTGAAAATACATGGGAAACACTATTATATGATTTTTCATCTCTTGTAAACCCAGACGTAGACTATGTACGTATTGTTATTTTCTTTGAATTTGTAGTAGACTTACCTGGTGATGGATCGACATATTATTTTGATAATATTGAATTAGCAGAAACTGATGGAGGTGGAGGAAATGATCCTGTAACTCTTCCATTGACATTTGAAGAAGAAAACTTAGTATTTGATTTCTTAGGATTTGAAGGAGCAGATTCTGCGATAGAAGGAAATCCAGATGCTTCAGGAGAAAATACAAGTGCTACAGTAATGAGAACGATAAAAACGGAAGGTGCTCAATTTTTTGCAGGAACATTTATCAACTTAGACGAACCTATAGACTTTACTACATCTAATGTGATTTTAATGGATTCATATTCTCCAAAAGCAAATATACCTGTGCGTTTACGATTAGAAAATGCAGACAATTCTTCTGGAGTGGAACTAGATGCTACTACTACTGTTGAAAATAGTTGGGAGACTTTAGCTTATGATCTTACGGGCCTTTTGGACTCATCAGTAGATTATGTACGAGTTGTTGTGTTTTTTGAATTTGTCGTTGATTTACCAGGAGATGGATCTACCTATTATTTTGATAATGTAGGTGTAGATGGAACTTTTGCCGCAGATGAGTTTTCATCTATAAACGTTTCTGTATTCCCTAACCCATCTATAGATCACTGGACAGTGACTACTAATTCAGATATTATTACAGAAATTTCAGTATATGACCTCTTAGGTAAAAAAATCATAAAAGAAGAACCTAATACGACAAGATTTGATATACAAGCTTCTAATCTTAAAACTGGCATTTATATAACAACAATAAAAACAGTTCAAGGTCAAGAAACTATCAAACTTATTAAACAATAAATTAGTAATCTTAGGGAGATTAATAATTTTAGTGTGGAGCTATTATCGAAAGATAATAGCTCCTTTTATATATATGTTATAAAACCTTTATAATCCACATTCCTCCAAATACGGCAAAAATACCCAGAGAAAAGCTTGCAATAGCATATATTGCAAAAAGTGTAAAATCACCCGATTTTAAAAAGGAGTGATTTTCATATGCAAAAGTAGAAAAAGTAGTAAAACCACCGCAAAATCCAGTAGCTAGTAATAATGTGGCATTACTAGATAACGTATTGTTTTTTAGAGCCCACCCTAAAATAAGACCTATCAATAAGCTACCGAGAATATTTGCTGTAAATGTTCCATATGGAATACCTGTAGAAGATGTATTCCAAAATTTAGAAAGTAAATACCTAGCAATACTTCCCGTACCACCTCCTAAAAAGACAAGTAATAATTGTTTCATACCAATAGTATTGCTTTTGAGCAAAGTAAAAGTACTATTAATTATTGGATAGGAATATAAATCTCAGTAGTCCAATCAGCAGGATTAGAGAATTGACCAGGATCATTGGTATATATCTCAAATGGTTTTTGATCGCTTTGTGTAAGACTATACTGCGTAAGATATTCCATTGCTTTACCCCAAGCTTCTCCAAGAAATGAATAATTTCCTTTTAATGTGACAAGTACTGTTTTTGTTCTAGGTATATAACCACTTAATATAGTACTTTCACCATCAATATCAACCTTGTTTTGAGTTGGGATAGCATTACTCATAATCACATTCCCATTAGCATTCATTTCATTATAAATAGTAAAAGGCATTCCTGCTTGTGTAATATTATGACGTCCCAAATATTGTAAGATTTCTCCATAATTTTGCCCCATAATGGCACTTATATTACTACCACTAGCAGAAGTAGTCTTATAGACATAAAAACCTCCTCCATATTCTGTAATTCCTTTTATAGTAACAACATGTTCATTCATTTTTCCTCTAACATGTTTGGAAAGTCCATCTAATCCAGCTTTATACATACTACGCATATCTCCCTCAAAATCCATACTAGACAGTGCAAAATATACTTTATCCATAAGCGTATGCTCTCCTTGAATTCTCCAAGATACTTCGACACTTCCTGTTTCTGAAGGTGTAAATTCCCAGTATACTTTAGAAAAGCGTTCTCCTCCAGGAGTTACTATAGCGAGATCTTGTTCTATTGTTTTATTTTGTTCTAAACTCGTAGTTTTCATGGACCCAGAAAATTCTCCATCCCAAGAATAACTTCCATCAATACCAACTGTATTTTTAGGATATGTAAAAGTCATCGTTGAATCCTCTTGTTTCCATGGACCCCAATGCTCCCATGATTTGTAATCATTTACAGTATTAAATAAAAGAGAAGAAGGTGCTTTTATTACTTTACTTTCTTTGATATCGTAGGTTCCATCTTTAGCTGCAAAATAGATAGCGCCGCCTATTAAAACAATAAGTAATAGGAAGAATACCAATTTTAAAATTTTCATGATGTAGGGGAGTTCGTTTGTATAGCTAATATACTAGAATTTTAAAACATGTAATTTTGGTATATTTACGCATAACAAAAAACCTTCTCAATGAAATTTAAAGCAATATATGGCTTTGGACTTGCTGCATTATTATCAGTAAGTTGTGGTCAAGAACAACAAACTACTAAAGGTGTAGAGGTAAGTGATACCGCTTCCGTGAAAGTAGAAACTACATTCAACTACCAAGTAGATCAATTTGCAGATATAAAGATATTACGTTACCAAATCCCAGGGTTTGAAGATTTAACACTTAAAGAACAAAAATTAGTGTATTATATGACGCAAGCAGGCTTAGCAGGGCGTGATATGATGTGGGCACAAAACTATCGTCATAATCTAACGATACGAGAAGCATTAGAAAAAGTATATACGTCATATTCAGGAGACAAGAGTTCTGCCAATTGGAAAAGTTTTGATGAATACTTAAAACGTGTATGGTTTTCAAATGGAATACACCATCATTATAGTAATGCAAAATTAAAACCGGAGTTCTCTGCAGATTACTTAAG
This sequence comes from uncultured Flavobacteriaceae bacterium, assembly GCA_964474345.1. GTDB lineage: Bacteria > Bacteroidota > Bacteroidia > Flavobacteriales > Flavobacteriaceae > Dokdonia. The sequence continues at coordinate 5,427 of CAYYSK010000015.1, read as the reverse complement.
AGAGTTATTAACGGCCTCTGGTGCTACATTAGAAGGAGAGGCGTTTGATGTTATTTTTAATGATAAAGATGCTAAGAAAGTAAATCTTTCTAAGGATGCTGATATTGTATTGGAAAGTGCTATTAATTTTTACGGACCTGATGTAACTACTGCAGATGTAGAAGCTTATTATGGCGCGATAAAAGTAGATAAGAACGAGCCTATAGAAGTAGGATTGAATACACGCCTTGTTAAAGAGAATGGGAAGCTTGTAGAGCAAGTATACAAGAGTGGAGGTATGTATGGAGCAGCTATTGATCAAGTAATAAGTTGGTTAGAAAAAGCCAAAGGAGTAGCTGAGAATCCAGAACAAGGAGAAGCTCTAAGATTACTAATAGAATATTACAAGACTGGAAGTCTAGATACTTGGGATGATTATTGTATTGCTTGGGCTACTTCTACAAAAGGAAATATAGATTGGATAAATGGTTTTATAGAAGTATATAATGATCCAAAAGGATATAAAGGATCTTATGAAACTATTGTACAGATTAAAGACTTTGATATGTCTAAGAAAATGGCTGTACTTTCAGAAGATGCACAATGGTTTGAAGATAATTCACCATTAATGACAGAACATAAAAAGAAAGAAGTAAAAGGAGTTTCTTATAAGACGGTTATTGTGGCAGGAGAAGCAGGAGATGCATCACCTAGTACTCCGATAGGTGTGAATCTACCTAATAATAACTGGATCAGACAAACTCATGGTAGTAAATCTGTTTCTTTAGGGAATATTATAAATTCATACGCTAATGCAGGAGGATCTGGACGTTTACAAGAATTTGCACATGATGCAGAAGAAGTAGAACTAGAAGAGAAATATGGACAATTAGGAGACAAATTACATACAGCTTTACATGAGGTAGTAGGGCACGCTTCTGGTCAAATTAATGAAGGTGTTGGAACACCAAAAGAAACATTAAAAAGTTATAAATCTACTATAGAAGAAGGACGAGCAGATCTTTTTGGATTGTATTACCTAATGGATCCTAAATTACAAGAACTCGGACTTGTAGAAGATTGGAAGAAAACAGGTACTGCAGCATATGATGGATATATTCGTAATGGATTGGTAACACAACTAGTAAGACTTGAATTAGGAGATGATGTAGAAGAAGCACATATGAGAAACCGTCAATGGGTAAGCGCTTGGGCTTTTGAAAGAGGAGCAAAAGACAATGTAATTGAGAAAGTAACTCGCAATGAAAAGACCTATTATAATATTAATGATTATGAGAAGCTTAGAGATATCTTTGGAGAATTATTACGCGAGACACAACGTATTACTTCAGAAGGGGATTATGAGGCGGCAAAAGCACTTGTAGAAAATTATGGAGTAAAAGTAGATCAAGCTGTTCATAAAGAGGTATTAGATCGTAATAGTCAATTTAAAAGTGCAGCTTATAGTGGCTTTGTAAATCCAGTAATTGTACCTATTATGGGTGACGGAGAGATTACAGGTTTTGCTGTAGAACAACCATTAGATTTTCAAACGCAGATGTTAGAATATGCTAAGAAATATGGATTTTTGAAATAATCAAAATAAATAACTAGTAAAAAAACGGCTACCCATTTGGATAGCCATTTTTTTTTATTTTATAACAGATAAATCTTATTCAGCAAATTCAGCACCTTCGGGTTTATCAAATTGAGAACTTGATATTACTTTTGCAGAAGCTGTAGCATTAATAAATGAACGTTCTCCACTCACCTCCGTTGGGATACCATTCTCTACTTTGTACCATTGTAATGCACTAGGTAATTGTAAACCTCCTACATCAGTCCATTGATCATATTTGATATAACTAAAACGATCACTTTTTTCATTTTTCCCATAGGTTACTGTATAGGCGAGCCATTCCATTTGGTTTGTTTTAGGATTGCGATATACAATGTACTCATCATCTGGAGCATCCCCTACATCAGCTCCAAAAGAGATTTTAGTTCCAGGGTATGATACACCTTCAAATTCTAATGCAGAAACATCTGTATAGGTGATTCCATCATCACCTAATACAAAAGGCATTGCATAAAAATAAAACATTAAATTATGATAAAAACGAGCTCGTTGTGGTTGAAAATAGGTTGAATCTTGATCAAGCCATACTTTTTCTCCATCAAAGCCTAATGTGAATTTATCAGTTTTGATCGTTGTTTTTCGAGATTTTAAATCAATTGTATGCACTTCATCTCCTAAAGTAAAAGATATGTTATTTGTAGCATTCCAAGCATCCATACCTCCGTGTGCTTTAAAAACAGATGCAATAGCAGCAGGGTATTCTTTTGAAATGATAGTCGGTGTTTCTTCTACAGTTTTTGACGTAGTAGATGTTTGTTCTGTAGATTGTTTACAGCTTAAAGCGAAAATAGATAACGCTACTAAGAAAATAATTCTTTTCATGATGGCAATTAATTTTTAATTAATGTTAATGGTTTTTTATTGTTAATTCTCATAAAATAAAACCCTTTGGTAAATATACTAACATCTATAGTAATTGAACGTTGATTTGCACTTTTATGATGTAATACAACACGACCTATGGCATCATATATAATAATGTTAGCATCTACCTCAATATTCTCTACAGTAATTATAGAAGTTGCAGGGTTAGGGTAGATGGTAACGTTATTAAATGTAAAATCATCAGTATTTAAAACTATGTCTGAGTCTAAGAAATCTGGAATATTATTAGTGTTTAGATCATCATCTAGTGGAGAACCACTATCATTATAATCTTCGTTTATAGTAAGTACGCTATCACCATCATCATCACAAGCAAAAAGATCTATAGGAGGATTTTCTATAGCTTCTACAGAAGAAGCGTGTGAAACATAAAAACCTCCAATAGCAAAGAAATATAGTAATAGTCTATTCATGAGTAGTAGTATAAATGTGATTTAATTATTGGCGCCGCCAAAGAGTTTAATACCCCGAGGCTTGCCTCGAAATTAAAATTCAGTTTCGTATAAATGCCTCGTGGGCTTGCCCCGAGGTAGTTTACTAATTACAAGTGTAAATATATATAAGTTCTATTTTTTAGATTTTAGTACCCTATGTATCTTTACAATTATGCATAAACACATTTCCAGTACTCAAAATCCAACTGTAAAAAGACTTTTACAGTTACAAGAAAAATCTCGAACTCGTAAAAAAGAAGGAGGTTTTATGATAGAAGGATTACGTGAGATTGGACATGCAGTGTCTGGTGATTATACGATTACAGAGTTATATGTAAAAGAGCGTTTTATAGAGGATACTTTAGTAATAACACTTATTGAGTCATTGCAAAACGTATCAGTAACAACACTATCTAATGATGTATATAGTAAAGTCGCCTATCGTGATGGGACGGAGTTTGTGATCGCTTTCGCGAAAGCAAAAAACACCTCTTTGCAAGAATTACAATTACCTAATAATCCATTACTTCTTATTGCTGAAGCTCCTGAGAAACCTGGAAATATAGGCGCGTTATTACGTACCGCCGATGCTGCTGCAGTGGATGCAGTCATTATTGCAAATCCCAAAACTGATTTATACAATCCCAATATCATTAGATCTAGTGTAGGATGTATATTTACAAACCAGATTGCTGTTGCGACAACAGAAGACGTGATCTCATTTTTAAAAGAACAAAACATTCAAATTTTTAGTGCGATTCTTCAAGAGGCGCAACCATATCATATACAAGACTACACAAAAGCAACAGCTATTGTTGTAGGCACTGAAGCTACAGGTCTTACGCAAGCTTGGAGGTATGCGAGTACGCAAAATATTAAGATTCCTATGAGTGGTGTTATTGATAGTATGAATGTAAGTGTAGCAGCAGGAATCATTACCTTTGAAGCAAAGAGACAACGAAACTTTAAATAGTTTTTTAATTATATAAAAACAAGAATAACGACATATGACCCCAAAGATTTTATTTTACATCATTATTGGTATTTTGATCTTAAGTTATTTGATAGATCTTATTGTAGGATCCTTAAATGCAAAACATTTTAATGACCCTATTCCAGAAACTCTTAAAGATGTATATACTGAAGAAGAGTATAAAAAATCACAAGCATATAAAAAAGCAAATGATCAATTTGGAAATTATACGGCTACATTTGGATTATTATTAATGCTTGCTTTTTTCTTTTTTGATGGGTTTGCATTTATAGATAATTGGGCGAGATCATATACAAATCACCCTATAGCAGTTGCTTTGATTTTTTTTGGAATTATTATGTTTGGAAGCGATATTCTTACGACTCCTTTTGCATATTATAAAAATTTTGTTATCGAAGAGAAGTTTGGGTTTAACAAGATGAAACCTGCTACTTTTTTTATGGATAAAATAAAAGGATGGGGTATGGGAATTGTACTAGGAGGAGGATTACTTGCACTGATTATTTGGATATATGGATTAACACAAAATCAATTTTGGATATATACTTGGGCTGTTATTACAATATTTTCTGTGTTTATGAATATGTTTTATGCGCGTCTTATCGTACCTATATTTAATAAACAGGCACCTTTAGAAGTAGGAGACCTACGTTCAAAAATAGAAACGTATGCAAATAAAGTAGGATTTAATCTCACAAATATTTTTACCATAGATGGGTCAAAACGGAGTAGTAAAGCAAATGCTTATTTTTCAGGTTTTGGTAGAGAGAAACGTATCACGTTATATGATACATTGATTAACGATCTAGATGAAACAGAAATTGTAGCAGTGCTCGCTCATGAAGTAGGGCATTATAAAAGAAAACATATTATTACAAATATGTTGTTGTCTGTTATTATTACGGGAATTACATTGTGGTTATTTTCTTTATGTATAGGGCAACCTATCATTGCAGAAGCTATTGGAATTTCAACTCCTTCATTTCATGTTGGATTGATTGTTTTTGGAATTTTATTTACACCTATTTCAGCAGTGACAGGATTTTTTATGAGTGCGCTTTCGCGAAAACATGAGTATGAAGCAGACAATTATGCAGCAGAAACATATGCATCAGAACCCTTAATTACATCCCTTAAAAAACTATCTAAAAATAGTTTGAGTAATTTGACACCACATCCGCTATATGTAAAACTTAATTACTCACATCCCACCTTGTTACAACGAGTAGAAAATTTAAGAAAGCAATAAACCAGTTTTACTTGCACGTATTCTCTTTTGATAGAAGAAATAAAAACAAAATGATTGCAAGTGGTAGCACATGAATTATAACACTATATACCTTGTAGTAATTTTTGTGTTTGAGGTTTCCTTTATTTGCTTTCCATATCCCATCGACTAACTTTCCTCTATAAATTTCATAGGGTTCTATATTAGACATTTTCTTGAAAAAATAGATAGTTCCTTTAAGAATAATCAATATTATAAAAGGGGAAAA
>CAYYSK010000014.1:0-29593 GCA_964474345.1 uncultured Flavobacteriaceae bacterium | reverse complement strand
AGACCTTGTTGTGCTATAGAAGAAATAAAGAGATAAGGGATTGGCAATTCTCTATCTAACTCTTCGCTAAGTTCTGTTTTAAGCTCATCATCTAGCATATCACTTTTTGTGATTGCTATAAGACGAGACTTATCTAACATTTCTGGGTTGTATCTTTGTAACTCGTGTAATAACACATCATACTGTGCTGAAATACTATCAGCATCTGCAGGGATCATAAATAGCAAGGTGGAGTTACGCTCTATATGACGTAAAAAACGATGTCCAATGCCTTTCCCTTCGGCAGCGCCTTCTATAATTCCAGGAATATCTGCCATGACAAAAGATTTATAATCTCTGTATTGTACAATACCTAGGTTAGGCTTTAATGTGGTAAACTCGTAGTTGGCTATTTTAGGTTTTGCAGCTGTAATTGCTGCTAGTAATGTAGATTTTCCAACGTTAGGATACCCAACAAGTCCTACATCGGCCAGCACTTTAAGTTCTAATGTAAGTTGTACTTCATAGCCATCTATTCCTGATTGTGCATAACGAGGTGTTTGGTTGGTACTGCTTTTAAAATGCCAGTTTCCACGACCTCCCATTCCGCCTTCGGCGGCAATAAATTCTTGACCGTCTTCAGTGATTTCAAAAATCACCCTATCTGTTTCTGTATCACGTAGTGTGGTTCCTAGAGGTACTTCGATATACTCATCTTCGCCATCATGTCCTGTAGATCTAGACTTTGCTCCATTACCACCGTGTCCTGCGCGTAAATGGCGTTTAAATTTAAGGTGTAATAGTGTCCAAAGATTTTTATTCCCTTTTATAATGATATGACCTCCACGTCCTCCATCACCTCCATCAGGACCTCCTTTTTCTATAAACTTTTCTCTATGTAAATGTACAGAACCTGAACCTCCATTTCCAGAGGTCACGTGTATTTTTACATAATCAACAAAATTTCCTTCAGTCATTTTTCTTAATTCTCGCGTAGGCAGGAATCTGATCCCGAATCACAATTTATATTTATCAGTTGTATTCTTTCTTTATACGCTACTTCGACAAGCTCAGCATACCATTTCGCGAAAGCGTACCAAAACCTACAATTTGCTATGTATTGTATATTTTATAATGTATCGATTACAGTACTTAGACGTGTTGTAATTTCTTCTATACTACCGACTCCATCTACTCCAAAATATTTATGTTGTTTTTCGTAATACCCTTTCAAGATAGCGGTTTCTGCGTAATATACTTTTATACGATTACGTACTACATCTTCATCAGCATCATCAGCTCTGCCTGATGTTTTACCTCTTTCTAAAAGACGTTGTACTAATACCTCATCATCTACTTCTAAAGCTACCATAGCAGCAACTTCTGTATTCTTTGAAGTAAGTAATGTAGCTAGGGCATCTGCTTGTGCTTCTGTACGAGGGAAACCATCAAAAATAAATCCTTGTGCATTTGGATTTTTTTCTACCTCAGCATTAAGCATGTCTATAGTCACAGTATCAGGAACTAATTGCCCTTTATCCATGTATGACTTTGCTAGTGTTCCTAACTCAGTAGCATTTTTTATATTGTATCTAAAAACATCTCCTGTAGAGATATGTACAAGATTGTATTTTTCTTTTAAGACTTCTGCTTGCGTCCCTTTTCCAGCGCCTGGAGGGCCGAACAAAACAAGGTTCTTCATTGTTGATTTTTTAAGTTTATATATAGAAGTAAGATTACGGCCTAGTCCTTTATAATCAAGTCCAAATCCTACCACAAAATCGTTTTCTATTTCTAGGCCTATATAATCTATTGTATAGGGTCTTGTATATGCTTTTGGTTTGTAAAACAACGTAGCAATTCTATAAGAAGCAACTTGTTCTTGTTCAAGAATCTCAATAATAGTTTCTATGGTATTTCCAGAATCTACTATATCTTCAACTACGATTACATCACGTCCTTTAAGAGATGGCTCTGCTCCCATAACCGTAAATATTTCATCACTTTGCTCAAGACCGTCATAACTAGCTACTTTAATAAAGCTCATTTCACATTCTGAATCAAACTTTTTTATAAGTTCTGCTGCAAAGAGAAAAGCTCCATTAAGTACTGTAAGAAATACTGGTCTTTTTTTCTTATAGGCATCATTAATAAGTACTGCTACTCCATTAACAGCTTGTTGCACTTCGGTTTTTGAAATGCATTCTTCAAAGGTAAGTTCGTGTAATTGTACGGTCTTCATAAAGTTTTACAAAGGCGCAAAGATACTACCAGAAAACCACAAATCACAACTTCAAAATCTTTAAACACAAAATGTATAAAAAGGCTTTAAAATCTGAAAGAAAGAAGCAAGATTAGAAACGAGGTTTTTTGTATTTTTGATTTTTAATTTTTTATGCTTGTCGTGCTTCGACAAGTTAAGCATAAACCTCAACTTTGTTGAGAGCGTACATATATGAAAAACTATTTTTCTTCTCAATTCACATTAGGTATTTTAGGTGGTGGTCAACTAGGCAAAATGATGCTTTATGATACTCAAAAATACGATATCAAAACTGCTATTCTTGATCCAAATCCAGAAGCTCCTTCCAGAATTGCTTGTGATCGTTTTGAACAAGGAAACCTTATGGATTATGACACTGTCCTTCAATTTGGAAGAACAGTAGATGTACTTACTTTTGAAATCGAATCTGTAAATGTAGATGCTCTGGAAGCGCTAGAAAAAGAAGGAATTACAGTATATCCATCTTCAGGTACACTACGCAAAATTCAAGACAAGGGAGTTCAAAAACAGTTTTATACAGATCAAAATATCCCAACAGCTACATTTAAAAAATATACATCTCCTAAAGAAATTCTAAAAGATACACCTTCGTATCCTTTTGTATGGAAATCATGTCAAGGAGGTTATGATGGGAAAGGAGTTTCTATCATCCGAAATAAGAAAGATCTAGAAGGACTTCCGCAAGTCCCCTGTATTGCAGAAGCTATGATTCCGTTTAAAAACGAGCTTGCTGTTATTGTAGCACGTAATCCATCGGGACAAGTTACTACATACCCCGTAGTAGAAATGGAATTTCATCCAGAAGCAAATCAAGTAGAATATGTAATCTGCCCAGCGCGTATCGATGATCAAATCGCTCAAAAAGCACGTGATATTGCTGAGCAAGTTTCTAAAGCTTTTGGACATGTAGGGTTACTTGCAGTTGAAATGTTTCAAACAGAAGATGGACAAATTCTTGTGAATGAAGTAGCTCCTCGACCACATAATAGTGGTCATTATAGTATAGAAGGCAGCTATACAAATCAATTTGAACAACATATACGTGCTATCTTAGGTTTACCTTTAGGAAAAACAGCCAGTAAGGTTGCTGCTGTTATGGTTAATTTAGTAGGTGCTGAAGACCATCAAGGGAACGTACACTATAAAAATATTGAGCATATCATGAGTATGGATGGTGTAACTGCTCACGTATATGGAAAAAAAACAACATCTCCATTTAGAAAAATGGGACATGTAACAATTGTTGATAACGATATTAATATTGCCAGAAAAAGAGCTGAAGAAGTAAAGAGTACAATTAAAGTAATCTCTCAATAATAATATAAATAATTATGAGTATGAAAGTAGGAATCATTATGGGAAGCACTAGTGATCTTCCAGTAATGCAAAAAGCAATAGATGTTCTTAAACATTTAGGCATTACTACAGAAGTAGATATTGTAAGTGCACACCGCACACCAGAAAAACTCTTTGATTATGGGCAAAATGCACATACAAGAGGTGTTAATGTTGTTATTGCTGGAGCTGGAGGTGCTGCACATTTACCTGGTATGGTTGCTTCCTTATCTCCATTACCAGTTATAGGAGTTCCAGTAAAATCTCGTAACTCTATAGATGGTTGGGATTCTGTACTATCTATTTTACAGATGCCAGGTGGTGTTCCAGTAGCTACTGTTGCTCTGGATGGAGCTCAAAATGCTGGTATACTCGCTGCTCAAATTCTAGGTGCTACTAATCCAGAAATACGAGAACGCATTATAACGTATAAAGAAAGTCTCAAACAAAAAGTAATCGAAGGAGCAAAAAGTTTAAAATAAAGAAAAAGAAAAGACCACTCTTACGAGTGGTCTTTATCAATGTAATCTTGGGTGTTGAACTTGTATTTATTAACCATTCTAAATAGTATCAAACCTAATCATTTTACATTGAATTGGGGAATTCTCACTAAAACTCCCTCCAAAGATATTATTCGTTATGAATATTGATTAAAACGCAAGTCGTATTTTGATATTATCGATTAAGTGTTAATAATAATCGATGAAATACACAAAAAATAACAAAAAAATCCGCTTATCATGAAGCACACAAATAATCCTCTATTACAATCATTCGACGAAGCTCCTTTTTCTGCCATTAAAAATGAGCATTTCAAGCCTGCTTTTGAAACTGCCATTAGCATAGCAAGAAAAGAAATAGAAGAAATCACAAACAATCCGAAATCTCCTACATTTGAAAATACAATTGTAGCTCTTGATTATTCTGGATCACAACTAGATCGTATCTCTAGTGTGTTTTTTAATCTTAATAGTGCAGAGACTAATGAGCATATTCAAAAAATAGCACAAGAAGTATCTCCATTACTTTCTGAATTTGGGAATGATATTACCCTTAATGAAGATTTATTTAAGCGCATTAAAAAAGTGTATGATGAAAAAGAAAGTCTTCAACTTTCAGCAGAAGAACATACCTTATTAGAAAAAAGATATAAAAGCTTTTCTCGCAATGGAGCCAATCTCTCTGAAGATAAAAAAGAAAGACTTAGAGAAATTGATGCATCGCTCGCAAAATTAAAACTTACTTTCGGAGAAAATGTACTAGCCGAAACAAATGCTTATGAATTACATCTTACGGAAGAAAGTGATCTAGACGGCCTTCCTGAAAGTGCAAAAGAAGCAGCTGCAAATGAAGCTACAACTAGAGATAAAAAAGGATGGATAGTCACATTAGATTATCCTAGCTATATCCCATTTATGAAATATGCTACAAATAGAGCTTTACGTAAAGAACTTTCTATAGCATTTGGTAGTAAAGCATTTAAAAACAATGAGTCCGATAATCGAGCACATGTTTTGGAAATTGTCAAGCTGCGACATGAGCGTGCTAATCTTCTAGGGTATACAACTCATGCAAATTTTGTTCTGGAAGAACGTATGGCAGAAACTCCTGAAAAAGTAGTTTCTTTCTTAAATACTTTATTAGAAAAAGCAAAACCAGCAGCAGAAAGAGAATTTGCGCAATTAGAAAATTTTGCAAAAGCCGAAGATGGGATTGATCGATTAGAAAAATGGGATGGTTCTTATTATTCTGAAAAATTAAAACAAAAATTATTCAGTCTAGATGATGAACAACTAAAACCATATTTTAAACTAGAAAATGTTATAGATGGTGTTTTTCAAGTAGCTCAAAAATTATTTGGGTTACAATTTGAAGAAGTTTTTGATATAGATATATATCATGAAGAAGTAAAAACGTATCGTGTACTTGATTCAAATGAAAATTTTGTTTCTTTATTTTATGCAGACTTTCATCCTCGTAAAGGAAAACGAGGAGGTGCTTGGATGACTTCTTTTAAATCTCAAATGGTTAAAGATGGAATTAATGAACGACCTCATGTTTCTAATGTATGTAACTTTACTCCTTCTACGCCTAGTAAACCTTCATTACTTACTTTTAATGAAGTAACAACACTCTTTCATGAGTTTGGACACGGACTCCACGGGATGTTAGCAAACACAACTTATCCTAGCTTATCCGGGACCTCTGTATACTGGGATTTTGTTGAACTTCCAAGTCAAGTATTAGAAAACTGGTGTTATGAGAAAGAAGCTCTTGAACTTTTTGCTATACATTATGAAACTGGAGAAGTAATTCCTATGGAATTGGTTCAAAAAATCAAAGACTCTGCTACCTTTCAAGAAGGCTTACAAACACTTAGACAAATCAGTTTTGGGTTATTAGATATCGCTTGGCATGGTAATGATCCATCTGAAATTACAGATGTAAAAGCATTTGAAAGTGATGCTTTTTCTGAAACAAGTTTATATCCAAAAACTCCAGAAACATGTATGAGTACTGCCTTTTCTCATATTTTTCAAGGAGGATATTCGTCTGGATATTATAGTTATAAATGGGCAGAAGTTCTCGATGCAGATGCATTTGAATATTTTAAAGAACACGGAATTTTTAATAAAGATATAGCTCAAAAATTTCAAGAGCATGTCTTGTCAAAAGGAGGAACAGAAAATCCAATGACACTATATAAACGTTTTAGAGGACAAGAACCTCAGCCAGATGCGTTACTGCGAAGAGCAGGTTTACTAAAAGATTAGAAATTAATTCTTTTAACATATCGATAAATCTCAAGAATCTTTATGATTCTTGAGATTTATTTTTTTCTTCAATCCACTTAGACATAAATTTTGTGCTCTGTAACGTATGATGCTGTAGCATTTGTCCTGTAAAATTACTTTCTCGTTTGGAAATTAATTTAGTTTTGTAATTTTCAATAGTATCATAAAATTCATTTTCAAAATCTAGTCGTTGAAAACGATTATTTATAAGAATGCGTCCATGATCTTGAGCTACTTTCCACAAGTTTTTATTGGTGTATAAAGTTACGGCCGCTTTCGCGAAAGCGTATATATCATCTTCTATAACTCCTCCCCAGGGATATCCTTCATGCATGGCCTCTGCTCCTATTCTAGTTGTCACACTCGGAGTGCCACATTGCATGGCATCTATAAATTTCCCCTTTAAACCTGCTCCAAAACGTAAAGGCGCAAGTAACACTTTTGCTTTTGATATGACCTCTTTTGCATCAGTTGCTCTGCCTTTTATATAAAAACCCTCTTTTGGATTATGTAATTGTACTACCTTTTCTGAAGGATATGCTCCGTATATGTGCACTTGTGCTTCAGGTAGTGTTTTACGTATTTCTGGCCAAATGGTATGTTTAAGATATAACGTAGCATCCCAATTAGGGGCATGTAAAAAATTACCGATAGAAATAAAATGTGCCCTTTTATCAAAAGGAATAAAACTATCTATCAAAGGTGGTAACAGAAAAGGTATATAATACAAAAGCGCTTTTGGCACTTTAAATACACTTTGAAGTAATTTCATTTCATAGGTAGAAATCATCAAAGTAAGGTCACATCTATAGATACTTGCGATTTCTCTTTTTGATACATCAGACATAAGATCTGTTGTTATTAATGATCGCTCTTCTTTAACTGTTTGATGTCTTGCTTTACGAAGACAATGCAAATCTTCTGTATCTAATAAACGTAATGCATTAGGGCAGTGCTGAGCAATTCGCCATCCAAATTGTTCTTCGACCATAAATCTGTCAAACAGTACAATATCTGGAGTCAATTCTTTTACATAAGTATCAAAGTTCTGATCATTTATCTGAACGACTTTTGTTCTAATACCAAGCTTCTCTAGATCAATAGCATAGATACTTTCTGAAGCAGTTGACGCATACGTTACTTCCCATTGCTTTGCAAGAAACAACTCTAATAACTGTAGCATACGACTTCCTGCCGCCGAAGAATTTGGCTCTACCCAAACATTTGAAATAACGAATACTCTCACTCGGTAAAAATAGAGCTTGAAACACAAAGAATAGGTTTCTTAAAAATATTTTTATTACAAAACTTTCAAAACATTTTGAAAGTTTGAAAATAATTGTATCTTTGACTTATGAAATTTGAAGAAGCAAAATCTAAATTTATTCAAACCTGGGGAGCATTAGGTTCTCAATGGGGTATTAATAAAACGATGGCGCAAATACATGCTTTATTGATGATTTCTCCAGAAGCGCTTAGTATGGAAGAAGTGATGGAACAACTTCAAATTTCTAGAGGGAATACAAGTATGAATTTACGTGCTTTGATGGATTGGGGAATTGTATATAAGGAATACAAGCCGGGTGAGCGTAAAGAGTTTTTTGCTGCCGAAGGCAGTATTGATGAGCTTGCTCGTAAAATAGCAAGAGAGCGTAGCCGTAGAGAAATCAAGCCTACCTTACGCGTACTTAAAGATGTAAGTTCTATAGATAAATCTACTTCTAGTGAAGCTGCTCATTTTAAAGCAAAGACAGAAGAGTTATATGATTTTGTTTCTAGAGCAGATACTATGCTAGAAAAAATAACAGAACAAAAAGAGAACTGGATTACAAAAACAATATTAAAATTGATGCGTTAATATATTTTTTATCAATATGTTTCATTTTTTTCTGAAACTTTAAAAATTTATGGTTATGAAAACACTACAATATATAAACAACGGGACATATATACTTTGTATCCTATCAGGTCTACTAGGTTTCTTTTATAGTGGTTATTGGGTTATCGGCGGATTGTTAATCATTCCTTTAGCAACATTCCAAGTACTTACAGGAATTGTTCTTTTTTTGACTAGACCAAGAAGCATACGATTTCAATTATATATAGGAGGACTTGTTTTGTTTATGATCACCTATCATCTCCCAATTAAAAATGCTTGGATGATCTTACCTATTCCATTATCGCTGTATTTCACATTTATGATTCATACAATACATCAACAAAAGAAATTATCATTTTAAACGAGCTCAAATTGAAAATTAAAAATATACATAGAGTAATAACCATACTAATTTCGATAATTTGGTTTATAAATGGACTCTTTTGCAAAGTTCTAAACCTTGTATCAAGACATGAAGAGATTGTTGCAAAGATATTAGATGACGATTATTCGAGATTTCTTACTATTCTAATTGGTTTATCGGAAATTGTAATGGCGATTTGGATATTGTCTAACTATAGGACAAGATTAAATGCGATTACACAAATAATTATTGTTGTCACAATGAATATTTTGGAATTCATTCTTGTTCCTGATCTTTTACTTTGGGGTAGACTAAATTCCATATTTGCAATACTTTTTATAGGAATTGTTTACTACAACGAATTTATTTTGAATAAGAAATTAATATTAACAATAGCAAAATGAACTTTCTAAAAAAACACCCCTTTGCAGTTCAGGCATACTTTGATAATTCACTTGTACTAACGTTTGCCATTCCAAAAGAACAAATTCAAAAATATATTCCTGACTGTTTGGAGTTGGACATTTTTAAAGACAAGTGGGCTTTTATTGCTATTGCAATGGTTCAAACAAGAGGGCTAAGACCAAAAGGTTTTCCAAAATTTATAGGAAATGACTTTTTTTTAATCGGTTATAGAATATTTGTTAGATACACAAATAATGCGGGAAAAAGGCTAAGGGGTTTATACATTATCAATTCACAAACTGATAAAAAGAAAATGCAGATTATGGGTAATATTTTTACGCATTACAATTACACAACTACAGATATTAAACAAACAAAGAGTGGAAAACTCAAAACAATTAAATCAAAAAAATCGAAATTTGAAATTACGACTGAGCAAACAGACAATGAAATAAAAATCCCAAAAAACTCTCCATTTACCAACTGGAAAGAAGCACGAAGATTTGCAGGTCCATTACCACATACTTTTACTGTAAACTCAAAAGAGAAAACTATACTTACTATTTTAGGTGTTCGACAAAACTGGATACCTAAACCTGTTAAAGTAAAGAATTACCATTTCGATTTTTTAAACAACTTAAAATTTCAAAATATTTTTTTGGCAAATGCTTTTGAGATAAATAACGTTCCTTATCACTGGGAAAAAGGCAAGATTGAAAAATGGAAATAAAAAGACGAAAATTTCAGGGGGTTCTTAACATCTTAAGTTTTAACAGACATTTTTATGTATTTGGACTTATTTCTATAACGTTAATTATAGGAAGTCATTCTATCTTCAATTGGCATAAAGGTTTATTTTGGTTAGTCCTTTCTGGGTTTATTTATGGACTTATAATGCCGTTAATCGTTTCGGCATATGTTTATGATTTTTCTGGTTTTTACAATTTTGATTGGTTGAAAAAAATGAATTTTGAAGATGCTAAACACAAGTTTAATATAAATATCAATGCAGGTTTTGACGAAACCAGTTATATCATTAAAGATATTTTATCTATGTCAGAACTTCAAGTTTATGATTTTTATGATGCAAAACGACATACTGAACCTGCAATAGTCAGAGCAAGAAAAGTGAGTTTAGTCTATCCAAACATTCAACAAATAAATTCCAATAAGATCCCTCTAAATGACAATTCAGTTGACACTATTTTTCTATTATCAGCAATTCACGAAATACGTAAACAAGAAGAGAAAATATTATTCTTGAAAGAATGTAGAAGAGTCTGTAAGTCAAATGGCAATGTCATTATGGTAGAACACCTGAGAGATTTTCCCAATTTTATTGCATTTACGATCGGCTTTACACACTTCTTTTCAAAAGCAACTTGGAAAGAGGCATTTATACAATCAGGATTTAAATCAATAAATGAAATAAAATTCACTCCATTTATGTCAATTTTCAACTGTAAATAGTCATGGAATTACATTTAAAAATAATTGGAATTTTGTTGATTGCTTTAGCAACAATTCACATCTTCTTTCCAAAGTATTTTGACTGGAAAAAGGAATTAAAATCGTTAAGCCTAATAAATCAGCAAATGATGATAGCTCATACTTTTTTTATCGCCTTAGTTGTCTTTCTGATGGGCTTACTTTGTTTAACATCAGCAAAAGAAATTGTTGATACAAAACTTGGTAAAATAATTTCATTAGGACTTAGTGTTTTTTGGTCATTTAGACTGATCGCTCAATTTTTTTGGTATTCAATCAAGCTGTGGAAAGGAAAACTATTGGAAACAATTATCCATATTTTTTTTAGTGCACTATGGATATATCTAAGTGTGACATTTTTGATGAATTATTTAAACTGAAATATCTTTTAATGAATTATAACATCATCACATATCTTCTTTATGGGTGTATTATGACGTATATCATATACAGAATAGGTCTTATATGTTATCGCAATGGAAACATTTTTGTTTTATATCTCATGCCTAATAATGCACAACTATGTCTATACATCAACAACATACTATTAACAGGGTATTACTTAGTAAACATTGGGTATGCGGTCTTCATTATTTCGACCTGGGGAACTGTACAAAACATCCACGAGATTCTAGGAACTATAGCAACACATACAGGAAAGATCATACTCATATTAGCCATGCTTCATTATATGAACATCATCGCATTACAACTTTTATTTAAATCACAAAAACAACACTTATAAATTATACTATTATGGAAACTTCAAAAATTATTATTGGATACCTTATTTATTTACCCGTTATTATTCTACTGACATTTTTTGTTTCAAAAACTTTGTTTAAAAATGGACGTATTTTTATGATTGAAATTTTTAAAGGACGAGAAGAAATTGCACTTTCGACAAATCGATTATTTGAAGTAGGGTTTTATTTACTAAATATTGGTTTTGGCCTCTCTATACTCAGGATTTCTAGTTATGGTTTTGACGAAACCTATCAAGAACTTATTGAAATATTGAGCACAAAAATTGGTGGATTCTCTATTTATCTTGGTATCATGTTATTCTTAAATCTATTCTTATTTTTAAGAGGTCGTAAAAAATCTAGACCTAATATTGTACAAAAAGTAAAAGGTCCAACAGTTAATCTATAACACATGAAAAAATTAATCATAGCAGGAGGTACAGGGTTTTTAGGTTCGGTTATTACTCAATATCTCAAAGACACATTTGATGAGATTATTTTGCTTTCGCGAAAGCATAACATAGTTACACACCAAAACCTAAGAACTGTGATATGGGATGCAACGTCTCTAGATAAATGGGCCTCTGAATTAGAAGGAGCTGATGTTGTGATTAATATGACTGGAAGATCTGTAGATTGTAGATATACACAAAAAAACAAAGACATTATTTTAAAGTCTCGTGTAGAGAGCACACATATTTTAGGTCAGGCAATTGCACAATGTAAACATCCGCCAAAAATATGGTTGAACTCTTCTACAGCTACTATTTACAGACATTCTTTAGACAAAGAAATGGATGAAGAAATAGGCGAAATTGGTCAAGGATTCTCTGTAGGAATTGCAAAAGCATGGGAAAAAGCTTTTTTTAGCCACCAAACACCCAGGACTAGAAAAGTAGCTTTACGCACCTCTATTGTATTAGGAAAAAAAGGAGGTGCCTTACAACCTATGATCACAATGACTAGATTAGGGCTAGGAGGTAAACAAGGATCTGGTGATCAAAAATTCAGTTGGATACACGAAGAAGACTTTGTAAGAAGCATTGCGCATATTATTCAAAATGATTCTATAGAAGGAGTTATTAATATTGTCGCTCCTACTCCATCTGACAATAAAACACTTATGTACCTACTTCGTAAATATTTGAAAGTTCCATTTGGAATCTCATCACCTAAGCCATTACTGGAATTGGGAGCGTTCTTAATTCGTACAGAAACAGAACTTATATTAAAGAGTCGTAATGTCATTCCCAAAAAATTAATTGATACAGGTTTTAAACATATATATAGTAATTTAGAAACTGCAATAAAGGATTTGACTTCATGACAACAATACAACTAGATACAGAGATGCACACATCTATAGAAAAAGCATTTAATCTTTCACTGGATATCGATTTTCATAAAAAATCTGCCTCTCAAACCAAAGAAGAAGCTATTGCTGGTGTCACATCTGGTCATATCAAATTAAATGAAACAGTCACTTGGAGAGGAAAACATTTTGGTTTCTTTTTAACTCATGAATCTGTGATTAGTGCATTAGAGCGTCCATATTACTTTGTGGATGAAATGATCCAAGGGCGTTTTAAATTCTTTAAGCATAGTCATTATTATGAAGAAAAAAATGGCGTTGTTCATATGAAAGATGTGATTATGTATAGAACTCCTTATGGTATTTTAGGAAAATTATTAGATGTCTTATTGATAAAAAGACATATGACGCAATTCATAAAAAATCGTAATCAAGCTTTAAAAAATGAGTTGGAAGCTTGATTTTGTTTTATAGTTCATATTAGTTTTTAATATATTAATCGTTAGGGTAATTAGTTTGTATTAATCTTTCAAGCGACGTATCTGGCGTGTTTGTGATGGAAATATTTTTTCACTTGCAGTTTGTCTGCTTTTCTTTTATCCCGAATTATGCATTAGAACTTCGTAATGAAGTGCAAAACGACAATAAACACTAGTACTTTCTTGCTTTTAGCATAGCACCGCGTAGCCTGTCCTCACGAAGGTGGGGAGTTAAAGTAAAAAATACAGCGTAGTGATAGTGTTTGCAGTTGTTTTGTGATATAATAGATTTTCTAATGCATAATTCGGGATTAAAGAATGTAATAATCGTGTAGTTTTGTTAAAATTGTTATTTTTGCGTGAACCCTCGATAAAACGGCTATGCCATCAAACCAAATAGATCCTACAAAATGGGTCGATCAATATTCAGATTACCTTTTTAATTATACCATTGCTCGTGTAAATGATCGAGAAATGGCTCAAGACTTAATTTCAGAAACTTTTTTAGCTGGTCTTAAGTCTATGAAAAACTTTAAAGGTGACGCAAGCGAACGTACTTGGCTTATTTCCATACTTAAGCGTAAGATAATAGATCACTATCGTAAATCAAATTCCAAAAAAGGAAAAGCTGAAGTCCATATTAATTATAAAGATGATGAGAGTGAAGGTGATTGGCTTGAAGAAAGAGTAGCTGATCCATTTGATAAAACAGCTGAGGATCAGATTCAAAATGAAGAGTTAGGAGAAGCAATTTATAATTGTCTCTCTAAACTTCCAGAAAAACAAGCACGTATTTTCAGAATGAAAACAATAGATGGCTTTGATACAGAAACAATTTGTAATGAATTTGATATTACTCCGTCTAACTTTTGGGTTATCATTCATAGAGCACGTACAGCAATGGCGAGTTGTATGGAAAAAGACTGGTTTTAATTTTAATCATACCTATTTATACTATTTGAATAAAAAATTACTGTAAATAATAATTAATGGGACTATTTAATATCAACTGTAACGAAGGCAAAATGCTATGTGATAAAAATCAATATAAGGAAGCTTCTCTTTGGGAGAAAATTAAGCTTAACTTTTATTTAATTGTATGCAGTGAATGTAGAGCTTATACAGCAAATAATAATAAGCTTACTAAAGCAATAAAAAACCCTAAAGTCGAAGCTGTAAGTCAAGATGAAAAGAATGTACTTAAAGAAAAGTTAGCTCGTGAATTAGGGCAATAAAGAATCAAACAAGTATAATAATCCAACCCAAATCATAGGCAATCCCTCCACAAAAAAAGAAGCATAATATTTATATTGCTTATCAGAAGAAGACAATAAAAATATAGCTGAAAATACACTTATAAAACATATTGGATACACATTTTTATACGGAATTTGATCTTTAAAAAATTCAAGTATAAAAAATAATACAAGCAACCCTACTCCTAAAAGTTTAGTGTTTTTTATACCTAAATTTTTAGGGATAGTATTCACATCTTCCTTTACATCATAACGAAGATCTCGCATATCAAATGGCAATGTAATAACGATTACAAATAAAAATCGTTGTATGAATGTGATCCAAGCATCTATAGAAATTACTAGTTCATTTTGTAAAATTGGTAACAATACCGTTACTCCTGCCCATACAAAAGCTATTGTATACATTTTAGCACCATAAAATGATCGTAAATTACGCTTACGCGAAAAAATAGGTAACGCGTATAATAATGTACATCCTCCAAAAATGATACAAGAAAGTAGTACTTGATGTGAGAGTTTAAATATAAAATACCCCATCGCTACAAAAGATAGTAATGAGAAAATTTGTATCACTCTTAATGATTCTGTAAGACTTCTATGGTGTAGCTTTGCTAAGCTAGAATATTTGATAAAATTATAGCCTGTAATACTTGCAAAAAAGACAAATAACAATAGATTGACATCGTATATGATGTTTAAAGCCTTGTAAGTTACAAACACCAAAGCAACAACTCCCAAACTTACATGTATACTACTATTGATGTAAAAATTAAAAATACGTTGTAACCATTTCATTGAGCAAAAATAACATAACTGTTAATAAGCTTATAAAATCGTTTAAAACTTATACATTGACAAGCCGTAAAAGGTGCATTTTTACACTTATAAGTCGTAATTTTGCGTCACAAAAATTTGAAACAATTATGAATACCGATTCGTTTGCTTTACGCCATATCGGCCCTAGAAGAACTGATCTTCCTGCTATGCTTAAAACAGTAGGTGTAGAAACTATAGATCAACTTATTTTTGAAACCATCCCTGATAATATAAGACTTGATAAATCACTTACGCTAGATCCTGCCATGAGTGAACATGAATTTGCAGCACACATTCAAGATTTAGCATCTAAGAATCAAGTATTCAATTCATATATAGGGCTTGGGTATCATCAAGCAGTAATTCCTGCTGTGATACAACGTAATATACTAGAGAATCCCGGATGGTATACAGCATATACTCCTTATCAAGCAGAAATTGCTCAAGGTAGATTAGAAGCCTTACTTAATTTCCAGACAATGATTACAGATCTTACTGGAATGGAGCTCGCAAATGCTTCTTTACTTGATGAAGCTACCGCTGCCGCAGAAGCTATGGCATTATTATTTGCTGTACGTAGTAGAGATCAGAAAAAAGCAGGAATATCAAAATTCTTTGTCTCTGAAGAGATATTACCTCAAACATTATCATTACTTGAAACTAGATCTACACCAATAGGTGTAGATCTAGTCATAGGAAATCATCAAGAATTTACTTTTTCAGAAGAATTTTTTGGTGCAATTCTACAATATCCAGGGAAATCTGGACAAGTACATGATATATCAAGTTTTGTAAATCAGGCAAATACTGTAGGAATTAAAGTAGCTGTAGCTGCCGATATTCTGAGTCTCGTAAAATTAAGAGCTCCAGGAGAGATGGGAGTTGATGTTGTTGTAGGTACTACACAACGTTTTGGAATACCTTTAGGATATGGAGGTCCTCACGCTGCTTATTTTGCTACAAAAGAAATATATAAACGTAATATTCCAGGACGTATCATTGGAGTTACAAAAGATATGAATGGCAATCGTGCTTTACGTATGGCTCTTCAAACCAGAGAACAACATATCAAACGTGATAAAGCAACATCAAACATTTGTACGGCGCAAGTATTGCTTGCTGTTATGGCAGGAATGTATGGTGTGTATCATGGACCTAAAGGATTAACTCATATTGCAAATAAAGTACATAATACTGCTTCAACACTGGCAGATACTCTTGAAAAATTAGGTTTATATCAAACTAACAGTTCTTATTTTGATACTATACAAGTAAAAATAAATACTAAAAAAGTTGCCGCTTTCGCGAAAGCAGAAAAAATAAATTTCTATTACCCAGATGCAGAAACTGTTATTATTTCTATACATGAAGCGACAACAATTGCTGATCTTAATAAAATTATAGCTGTATTTGCAAAAGCATTAGATAAAGAAACCATTACAATAACTGAGCTTTCAGTAAGTACTATTATTTCTAAAGAGATAGCTCGTGATACAGATTTCTTAACACTTGATGTTTTTAATAGTTATCACTCAGAGACTGAATTGATGCGTTACATTAAAAAATTAGAGCGTAAGGATTTATCTCTGAATCATTCTATGATTTCATTAGGGTCTTGCACTATGAAACTTAATGCTGCCTCTGAGATGCTACCACTTAGTAATCCTCAATGGAGTAATATACATCCATTTGCTCCGATAGAGCAAGCAGAAGGATATCAATTAATGCTTAAAAAATTAGAGGAACAGCTTACTGAGATTACTGGTTTTGCAGGTACTTCATTACAACCTAATTCTGGAGCACAAGGTGAATATGCTGGTTTAATGGTGATACGCGCGTATCATGAGTCGAAAGGGGAAGCACATCGTAATATTTGTTTAATTCCATCTTCTGCGCACGGAACAAATCCTGCTAGTGCAGTAATGGCTGGAATGAAAGTAATTGTTACTAAAGCTTTAGAAAATGGAAATATTGATCTAGACGATCTTCGTACAAAAGCCAAAGAACATAAAGATCACTTAGCTGCTCTTATGGTAACATATCCATCTACACACGGTGTATATGAGAGCGCTATTAAAGAAATTACGGCAATTATCCACGATAATGGAGGTCAAGTATATATGGATGGTGCAAATATGAATGCTCAAGTCGCCCTTACAAACCCAGGAGCTATTGGTGCAGATGTATGTCACTTAAACTTACATAAAACATTTGCAATTCCCCATGGAGGAGGAGGTCCTGGTGTAGGGCCTATATGTGTTGCTAGTCAACTTGCTCCTTTCTTACCTACGAATCCGGTAATTCAAACAGGAGGTGAAAACGCAATTACAGCAATATCTGCAGCACCTTGGGGATCTGCCCTTGCTTGCTTAATTTCTTACGGATATGTCACAATGCTTGGGGAAAATGGACTTCGTAAATCTACTGAGTATGCAATATTAAATGCAAATTATATCAAAGAAAAACTTAATGGTCACTATCAATGTTTATATACTGGTGAACGTGGTCGTGCTGCGCACGAAATGATTATAGATTGTCGTCCATTTAAAGCAAATGGGATTGAAGTAACAGATATTGCTAAACGATTAATGGATTACGGTTTTCATGCGCCTACAGTTTCTTTTCCTGTTACAGGGACTATTATGATAGAGCCTACAGAAAGTGAAAGTAAAGAAGAACTTGACCGTTTTTGCGAAGCTATGATTAGTATCAGAAAAGAAATAGATGAAGCTGCTAGTGATACTAATAATGTAATGAAAAACGCACCACATACAATGACTATGCTTACTGCAGATACATGGGATTTCCCATATACTAGAGAAAAAGCAGCATTTCCATTATCATATATCGCTGACAATAAGTTTTGGCCTACCGTAAGACGTGTAGATGATGCCTATGGAGATCGTAATTTAATATGTACTTGTGCTCCCATTGAAATGTATATGGAAGAAGCATAGATAATAACACTATATTTACGATAGCAGATGTCTTACAGGACATCTGCTATTTTTTTAAAGATTATCAAAAAAAGATAGATATAAATCATCTAAAAATTGATCTTTTCAATATTTTTTCGCAAATAATGATGATTTCATAAAAAAACTAGTAATAAACCATCTTAAATCAACTATTTAATTGAGTTTTATTACATTTACTTACATTTACCTATACTAAACAAAGATCCATTTATGGCTATTAAAATCACCGGAGTAGGAAGTTATATACCAAATGCAGTTGAAAAAAATGAAAATTTTAATAATCATCAATTTCTAAATTCAGACGGTTCTTCTATAAATTACGATAATACTATTATCATAGAGAAGTTTAAAGCAATCACAGGTATTGAAGAACGCAGGTATGCAAAAAATCATCTTACATCTTCAGATTTAGGTTTTTTTGCAGCAGAAAAAGCAATCACTAATGCAAATATAGATCCAGAAACACTTGATTATATTATTGTGGCTCATAATTTTGGAGATGTACAAAAAGGAAAAACGCAAAGTGATCTTGTTCCTAGTTTAGCTACTCGTATCAAACATAGCTTAAGAATAAAAAACCCTAACTGTGTGGCGTATGATCTTTTATTTGGATGTCCTGGATGGATAGAAGGAATAATACAAGCACAAGCTTTTATAAAATCAGGTATGGCAAAACGTTGTCTGGTTATAGGCACAGAAACATTATCACGTGTTGTTGATGAGCATGATAGAGATAGTATGATTTATAGTGATGGTGCTGGTGCTACTGTAATAGAAAATGATGATAGTGACACAGGTATTCTTTCATTTCAATCTGCATCTTATACGTATGATGAAGCATATTATTTATTTTTTGGAAAATCTAACAGTCAAGAAAACTGTCAAGATACTCGATACTTAAAAATGAATGGTCGCAAGATTTATAATTTTGCTTTGACGAATGTTCCTCAAGCGATGAAGACGTGTTTAGACAAAAGTGGAGAAAAAATAGAAAATATAAAAAAGATATTTATTCATCAGGCCAATGAAAAAATGGATGAGGCTATCTGTGAACGTTTTTATAAATTATACAATTATCCTATGCCAGAAGATGTAATGCCTATGAGCATTCATAAATTAGGAAATAGTTCTGTAGCGACAGTTCCTACCATTTTTGATCTTGTTATTAATGGTCAAATAGAAAACCAAGAAATCAACAAAGGTGATTTAGTCCTCTTTGCAAGTGTAGGCGCAGGAATGAATATCAATGCTATTACATATAGATATTAGAAAAACAGCTTATTTTTCTAGTTGCCTTTTCAAATCACATTGAGTATCTTCGGACTCACTCAATGAGTTACAATAAATCATGTACGAGAATACTTTCCCTAGCAAACGCTATAAACATACTATAGAATTTATTAAAGAAGTTGTTCCAGATACGAATGTAAAAATCCTTGATTTAGGAGTTCGTAATCCATTTGTTGATTTTATGGAACGAGAAGGGTATAATGTACAAAATACATCTGGAGAAGATCTAGACCTTGATATAACAGCTGTTCTGAGCAATGATTATGAAATCATTACAGCTTTTGAAATTTTTGAACATTTACTATCTCCATTTCAAGTAGTAAAAGCTATTAAAGGAGATAAAATAGTTGCAAGTATTCCGCTTAAGTTATGGTTTTCTTCTGCCTATCGCAGTAAAACAGATCCCTGGGATAGACATTATCATGAGTTTGAGGATTGGCAATTTGATTGGATTTTTGAAAAAGCTGGATGGGAAATAAAAAAACGAAAAAAATTTACAAACCCTATAAAAAAAATAGGAATTAGACCTTTACTTCGTTTATTTACTCCGAGGTATTATCTCATATATGCAGAAAAGAAATCGTGATGAACGTATATGTTGTAATTCCTTGCCATAATGAGGCAACATTAATATCGCAAACATTAGAATCTCTAATTCAACAAACTGTACTCCCAAAAAAAATTATTGTTGTAAACGATCATAGTACTGATAATTCTGAAGAAGTGATATCTGCTTTCGCGAAAGCGCACTCATTTATATCTCTGATAAATTCTAATGCGGAAGCACGTCATTTACCCGGAAGTAAAGTAATACAAGCATTTCAAAAAGGATTAAATTCCATTGATGATCAATATGATATCATATGTAAGTTTGATGCAGATCTCATCTTTCCACCTCATTATATAGAAACGATCATTTCTCATTTTTCTCAAAATCCAAAAATAGGTATGGTTGGAGGTTTTTGCCATATCAAACAACGCAATACTTGGGTATTAGAAAATTTAACCAATAAAGATCATATAAGAGGAGCTTTAAAAGCATATCGTAAAGATTGTTTTAATGATATAGGAGGTTTAAAAACAGCTATGGGTTGGGACACTATAGATGAACTTCTTGCAAAATACAACCAATGGGAAATTGTCACTGATGAAAGTCTTGTTGTAAAACATTTAAAACCTACCGGAAGAACCTATACTAAAGCAGCAAAATATAAACAGGGAGAAGCTTTTTATAGCATGAGATACGGCTTTATATTGACAGTCATTGCATCTGCAAAACTCGCCCTACGTAAGAAGAAAGTGTATTTCTTTTTTGATTATATGCGAGGCTTCTTTCTCGCTAAGCATACACAAAAACCTTACCTAGTCACAGAAAAGGAAGGTAGATATATTCGAAAAATACGATGGGAAGGTATCGCTTCTAAATTTTCCAAGTAATTTGTTAACGATATTCTTACATTACTTCAGTAGGATAATTAGTATTTTTATACGATTACAAATCATCAATTATGAAGATCATTACAGGTATTGGTTTTATAGGAATTATCATATCATATTTAACAATCTCATGTGCTTCCAAAGCGCCGACTATCTCTCCAATAAAAGCTGTAGATGTTATAGAAAGTCCAGCTACTAAAAACATTATTTTAATGATTGCAGACGGAGCAGGATTAAGTCAAATTTCATCTAGTTTATATTATAGCGAGCAACCTTCCAATTATGAACGTTTTAGACATATAGGACTTATTAAAACATCGTCTGCCAGTGATCTTATTACAGATTCGGCTGCAGGTGCCACCGCTTTTGCTTCAGGTATAAAAACCTATAATGGAGCTATTGGTGTAAATACAGATACAATCGCCACGCCTACCTTACTTGAAGAGCTTTCGGATCGTGGATATGCCACAGGAATGATTGCAACATCTACTATTACACACGCAACCCCTGCTAGTTTTTACGCCCATGTAAGGTATCGTAAAATGGAAGAAGAAATTGCAGAAGCACTTACCTACTCTTCTGTTGATTTTTTTGCTGGTGGAGGTCTTCAATTCTTTAATAAAAGATCAGATCAAAAAGATTTACTGGCACAATTGATTACAAATGGTTTTGATGTAAGTACGACAATATTAAATACCAACACACCATTAAGTCAAGACAAAAAACATGCATTCTTACTAGCTGATAGTGGAATGCCAAAAATGATTGAAGGTAGAGGGTCATTTTTAAAGGATGCTACTCAATTAGGACTCTCTTATTTATCAAAAGATACTGATGGCTTTTTCCTAATGGTAGAAGGATCTCAAATAGATTGGGGAGGACATGCAAATGATGGAGAATACCTTATTGAAGAAATGCTTGATTTTGATAAAGTATTAGGGCACGTATTAGATTTTGCAGAGCACGATAAAAATACGTTAGTCATTGTTACTGCAGATCACGAGACGGGAGGATTTACACTCGCCTCAGATGATGGTAATTATAATAAAATAAAACCAACTTTCTCTACTGGAGGTCACTCTGCAACGATGGTTCCTGTTTTTGCTTATGGTCCAGGCGCTGAAGACTTTTCTGGCGTTTATGAGAATACAGCTATTCATAGAAAATTAAAACTATTACTAGGGCTGTAACGCATTATCATAAAGCAGTACTAAAATAGAGGTATCCGAATTTTATTTTGTTAATTTAGCTTTTTACAAAGTAACTAGATGACATATCTACACGATACAGGCAAATACTTTTTAATGATTAAAGAAACTTTTGTTAAACCAACAAAAGGAAAAGTCTTACGGACATTAATTTTTAAAGAAATAGATGATTTAATTATTGGTTCTTTAGGTATTGTTGCATTCATTTCTTTCTTTGTAGGAGGTGTAGTTGCTATACAAACAGCTCTTAATCTTACAAATCCTATTATTCCAAAAGAACTTATAGGTTTTGCTTCTAGACAATCTGTGATACTTGAATTTGCTCCTACTTTTTTATCCATTATTATGGCAGGTAAAGTAGGCTCTTTCATTACTTCGAGTATTGGAACGATGAGAGTAACCGAGCAGATAGATGCACTAGAAGTTATGGGAATAAACTCTTTAAATTACCTCGTGTTCCCTAAGATAGTTGCCATGTGTTTTTATCCGTTTGTAATTGCTATAGCGATGTTTTTAGGTATATTAGGGGCATACATAGCAGCTGTTTATGGAGGTTTTACAACTGCAGATCAATTTTTGACAGGACTTCAAGATGATTTTACTCCGTTTCATATTACATATGCATTTTTAAAGACATTTATATTTTCATTCTTACTTGCGACCATTCCATCATTTCATGGGTTTTATATGCGCGGTGGTGCATTGGAAGTAGGAAAAGCAAGTACAACTTCTTTTGTATGGACGAGTGTTGCTATTATCGTTACTAATTATTTTGTCACTCAAATGTTATTAAGCTAATGATAGAGGTACGTGAATTAAGAAAAGGATTTGGTGATGTAGAAGTTCTTAAAGGGCTTACAACATCATTTGACAAAGGGAAAACCAATCTCATTATTGGGCAAAGTGGGTCTGGAAAAACAGTTTTTATAAAAAGTATGTTAGGTCTTTTTAAACCTGATAGTGGCAAAATCTTATATGACGGTATTTGTTATTCAGATTTAGATTTTGAAGAGCAACGTACTATTAGAGAAAAGATAGGCATGGTTTTTCAAGGAAGTGCACTTTTTGATTCAATGACAGTAGAGGAAAACATTATGTTTCCTTTACAGATGTTTACAAAGATGAAAAAAGCTGAAATGCGAGAACGAGCAAACATTGTTATTGATCGTGTAAATCTTGAGAATGCAAATCACAAACTACCTTCTGAAATTTCTGGAGGAATGCAAAAACGTGTTGCTATTGCTAGAGCAATTGTAAATAATCCTAAGTATCTTTTTTGTGACGAGCCTAATTCTGGCCTTGATCCACATACAGCTACTGTAATAGATAATTTAATTAAAGAAATCACTGAAGAGTATAACATAACAACTATTATTAATACTCATGACATGAATTCTGTAATGGAAATAGGTGAGAAAATAGTATTCTTAAAAGAAGGGCATCTTGCTTGGGAAGGTGACAAAACTCAAGTATTTAGAACAGATAATGAAGAAGTAACTAATTTTGTATATTCTTCAAATCTATTTAAAATGGTACGTCAAGCTCAAAATGCTAAAAAATAAAGTTATTCTACTACAAGCGTGTCTAGCTTAAGCTTATAATTAAGCCACTTATATAATTTCATTTTATCTTTTTCTATGATATTTGCATCAATAGAATCTATCCATTTTGCATTAAACACGGTAAGTGTATCTATGGTTTGAAAATTAGATGTAAATCTTTTAGAATAACTTAGCGCTAGTAGATTTTCATAATTAATACGTGCTTCATCTACTATTTCCTGAAAAGGAATTTGTCCTTGTTCATATTTACTAAGTTGTACAACTTTTTGCTCTAAAAAAATGATCTTTTGATCTTTGTTTAAAATATCTAGAGAATCACGTGAGTGTAATTCTGCCATATACTTTACTTCGTTTTCATAGCTATTATCTTGCGTACTTTGATTGACATTTAACTTCACATTTTTAAGTGCACTATATGTCTGCATACGAGCTTGAAGTACTCTACGTGTTTCTTCAAGTATTTGATCACTCCCAAAAGAAGTGATATCTATCGTGGAGGCATTTCCATCATTATATTTAGGCTCGGCATATTTTTTTATATACCCAGCATTAGGTAAAGCATTTAATTCTTTATTTATAAATTTTTTCGCATCATTTTCAAAAGTACTTTCTTTATATACTTTCCAAAAAGTGATTGCTGGAAAAATCATCACAAGTAATGCAACAATAGACGTTAAACGGGCTATATTTTTTCTTCGTTTGGAGTTTGCATACCGAATCATTGGAAAACGTAATACTTTCAATACAACAAATGTCGCTAATGCTATAAAAACAGTATTAATTAGAAATAAATACATAGCACCTCCTGCAAATCCTAACCCTCTCTCATTACCAATTACAGCTTCGGCTAATCCATACCCTACAGTACATAGTGGCGGCATTAAAGCTGTAGCAATAGCTACCCCAAAAATCACACTCGCAATAGTTCCTTTTTTAGTTCTTGCTATAATTAATGCTAATCCACCAAAAAAAGCTATAAGTACATCTCTTATATCTGGTTCTGTGCGAGCTAATAACTCCGAAGATTCTTCTCGCAAAGGAAATATCCAAAAAAATAAAAAAGCAGTGAGCACACTTAGAAGAATCATAACTCCAAAATTGACAAATGATTTCTTAAGCGTAAAAATATCATTAATTGCAATAGACATTCCTATTCCTAAAATGGGTCCCATTAATGGAGAAATAAGCATCGCTCCAATTACTACTGGAATTGAATTTGCGTTTAAACCCACAGAAGCTACAAAAATGGAGCATATTAAAATCCACGCAGTAGCTCCTTTAAAAGGAATATCGCTTTTAATATGTTCTATGGTAATCTCACGATCTGTATCTGCTCTAAAGTCTAATAATTCTAACAAGAAAGATTTGATACTTTGCCAAAGTCCTTTTGCATCCTGCTTTACAGCTTCTTTATTTTGTTGAATTTCTTTATCAGCTTCATCCATATTATTAAAACTATACGTTTAATCTTATTCTTAACTATCCTAAATTACTACCAAATTTTGATTGCACCGAATTTCGTATTTGTTTGATATCTTGCTCTTTAGATTTTGGTACTATAACGAGAACATCTTCCTTTTCAACGATAATATAATCTTGAAGTCCATCAACCACTACCACTTTATTGTTTTCAGTACGTATAATCGTTCCTGATGTATTAGAGGTAACTACTCTAGCATTGATAACAGCATTTTTATCCTCGTCCTTATCTATTTTTTCATATAAAGATCCCCAAGTTCCTAAATCATTCCAATCAAAGGTTGCTGGAACTACTCTTACTTGCTTGTGTTTTTCCATAATTCCATAATCGATACTTATATTTTCGGCATTAGGATAATTTTCATTTATAAATTCTTGTTCATTAGGTGTATTGTACGTCTCAATCCCTTTAGCGAATAAAGCATACATATCAGGCAGATGTGTTTTAAAACCATTTAATACCGTTTGTGCACTCCAAATAAACATTCCAGCGTTCCACAAGTATTCCCCACTTTCAAAAAATTGTTTTGCTGTATTATAATCTGGTTTTTCGGTAAAACGTTTAACCGCTTTCGCGAAAGCGGAATCCGTTTGATCATAATGTATATATCCATATCCCGTATTAGGAAACGTAGGTTGAATACCTATAGTAGTAATCACATTTTCTTCTTGTGATGCATCAAAAGCAATTTGCAAATCATGCACAAATGCATCTTCATCTTCAATCCACGCATCACTAGGCGCTACAATCATAATTGCATCAGGGTTTTCTTTTTCAACTTTAAGAGCTGAAAGTAAGATACACGGAGCAGTATTGCGCATTGCAGATTCTAGCACGATATTTTTTTGTTCAATTTGAGGGATCTGTTCTTTAACTAAATCATTATATCGACTATTAGTTAATATAAGTATTTGATTTTCTGGAACAAGTTTGGATAATCTTTTAAACGTTTTTTGAAGTAGCGTTTCTCCAGTTCCAAGCATATCATGAAATTGCTTTGGGTAGGCTTCTATACTTACTGGCCAAAATCGAGATCCAACACCTCCTGCCATCAACAATGCATAATAGTTCTTGTTTTTTGTACTCATACTTTATTTCTTAATCCAATTGTTCAATTTCTGCATTTGGTTGGAATAAATATACTTTCCCAGTTGCAAGTTCAACACACTCATAACGCTTCACTCGTTTATTTCCTTTTCTAAAAATTTTACCATTATAAATTCTAAATCTAGAGCCTGTAGGGATTTCAAAGATATAATTTTTATCAGTTGGCGGATCATACTTCTTGAGTGCAACAGACAGATGTGCATCTGTATCACTACTTGCTTTTGGGTTTTTAAAATGGCGCGCCATATATGGCAATACTTCTTGAGGAAATACTTCAGGCCTTATAAAAGGTAGCATTAATACCTGAAAAGTATGTTTCCATTCCTTTCCATGAGGTTTAATATATCTTCCATATTTTTCAAAAGCCACAAGATGTGCTATCTCATGGATCAATGTCATTAAAAATCGATACTTATTAAGACTAACATTGATAGTTATTTGATGTTGACCATCTGGCATCTTTCTATAATCTCCGTGACGAGTAATACGTTCATTTACAATTTTCAGATAGACACCATGAGTTTTGATAAGCTCAAATGCAGTAGGTACGGCTCTTTCTGGTATGTATTTTTTAAGTGTTTCTGTCATTGTAATACAATTGTAAAATAAGAATATTATATTTTTCATACAAGCGTATAATCTATTCCTTCTGAAAATTATTTTTCATACTTCATAGAGCAAGCACTTCCCTATTTTAAACAAAATAGCGTATAACATACTATATATTAGAATTTTAAAAAAATAAAGATTGTATCTTAACTCTATTATTCATTTAAAACTATTTAATATGTTAAAGAAAACATTGCGTGTAAAAGGAGCTAGAGTTTTATCTAATCTCGAACAAAAAGAAATTAAAGGAGGATTTTGGGGAGGATGCCAACCTCAACTTCTCGAGTGCGAAAGCAATAATGATTGTCCTCCGTGTAGTTTTGGTTGTGGAATTTCCTTCGAGGTAAATGGAGAATCTTTCTTTGCCAATGTATGTGCATTTTAAAAATTAAAACAAGAAACCGCTTTAACATCAAGTCAAAGCGGTTTTCTATTTAAAAGAAACGATGTTTTTTAGCCTATCTACTTTTATTTAATCATTTTTTTTATAAACTCAGTAAACAAAGTTTCATCGTCAAAAGAGTTTATATGTACATTTCCTAAATACGTCATCCCCAAATAACCAGCTGTTTTTTTAAAAGGGTGCCAGAATTCTTCATCAATACTACCATTGATGCAACAGCTAATAGCTCCAAAGTGTTTGCCACGTAACTGTCTTCCTAAGTCTTTTTCTATAGTCAAGAGATCAGATATTCTATCAAAAAATACTTTCATAATACCACTCATCGTATACCAATACACAGGAGTCGCCACAATGATATTTTGATAATCTCTAATGATACGCTTCATTAAAGGCAGAAAATCATCATCCTTATTAGCGTGTTTATAATCATAATAACTAATCGCATAATCATTAAGATCTACCACATCACAATCTACAATTTTTTGCAAAATTCGAATAGTTTTTGAGGTATCCCCATCTGATCGAGAACTTCCTAAAATAATGATTGTGTCTTTCAATATTCAATTATATGTATTA
The DNA here is from genome assembly GCA_964474345.1 of uncultured Flavobacteriaceae bacterium. GTDB lineage: Bacteria > Bacteroidota > Bacteroidia > Flavobacteriales > Flavobacteriaceae > Dokdonia. The sequence goes on along the minus strand of CAYYSK010000014.1, from coordinate 1,802 downwards.
TGGTGTACTTGCAGAGACTTGTAACAGTTTTCCATTATAAAACTTATTTCCAGTCAAAGAAAAGTCAGTTAGATACGTTGCCATTTCTTTTGCAGTAAGTGGTGCTTCATATCCAGGGAATGCTTCTTCTAACATCTCAGTTTGTACAGCACCCAAAGCTACTACATTAAAAGATATTCCTTGTTCTTTATATTCTTCTGCTAAGAGTTCACTCCAAGTAATAACTGCTCCTTTACTAGAACTATAAGCCGAAAGTCCTGGGAATTTCATACTTCCCTGTACTCCTCCCATACTACTTACTGTTACGACATGACTTCCTTCTTTCATATAAGGTAAAATGGTACGTGTCAATTCTGCCACTCCAAATACATTTACTTTATAAACAGCTTCAAATTCCTTCGTTGTAGTTTGAGCAAAAGGTTTATTTAATAAAGCACCTGCATTATTAATCAACACATCTACTCCTTCCCAATCACTTTCTATAAAATCAATGACTTTTTGAAAATGAGTAGACTCCGTAATATCAAAAGAGAAGGCTGTAATATTCTGCTTATTTAGGTTTTTGCAAGGTTCTTCATTTCTCGAAAGCGCAAGTACTTGATGTCCTTGACTTGCTAATATTTGTACTAGTTCATACCCTATTCCTCTACTGGTTCCTGTAACAATGATACGCTTCATTAATTTTCTGTTTCGTTCATTTTAATTTCTTGATCAGATGTATTTGCCATACGTTCTAATCCAGGAATTATCTTTTGTATTACATTCTCCATAAATGGAATATCCATCTTATCTACTTCATCACCTACACCATGGTAATGGTCAAAGTTTGTAAAATCAAATGAAGAGATTGTATGTGCAGGGATTCCAAATTCTTGATAAAAAGGGTAGTTATCACTACGTCTAAAAAGATTGAACTCTTTTGCTTTAGGTAAAAATCCAATAACTTTTTCTCCAGCATATTCATTAAACTTTGCAGGCATATTAGACAAATCGTATCCAGATGCATACACTAAATGATCTTTCCCTTCCATAGGGACTCCAATCATTTCTATATTAAACATGACATAAGGAGTGATACTTGCTTTTTTAAAGCTTTTAGCAAGGTGTTTTGATCCAAGAAGTCCTTTTTCTTCTGCAGAATATAGCGTAAATAGAATAGTACGTTTATTTGACTTTGTTTTCGCAAAATGATCTGCAAGAGCCAACACTGCTGTCGTTCCTGCTGCATTATCATTGGCTCCATTTGCAATCGTATCATTTCCTACAGGCCTCCCATTACCGATATGGTCATAATGCGCACCGATAATGATAATTTCATTTTTAAGCGTAGAGTCATTCCCTTCTATCATACCTACAATATTAAATGCAGGTTTGCCTTTGACATCAAAATTGTCTCTATAGGTATCAAAATACGGTTGTATTCCTACATTTTTAAAACGTGCCTCTATAAACTGAGCAGCTATCTCAATACCAATACTTCCTGTATCTCTTCCTTGTAATTCATCTGATGCAAGAAATTCAATAGTTTTTTGGACAGAAGTCATTTTATTAATATCAGGTAACACCATGGTTACTTGATCTTGTTTCGGATTAGGTTTAGGAGTTTCAGGTACTGGTGGAGGTGGTGGGACACTAGACTCATTTACAGGTTTCAGTGTCGATTCGCAAGAAATTAGGGTGAATGCAAATCCTAATAATAGGTATATATTTCTCATAGTTTAAAGATAAAAAAACCCATCATAAAGACCTACCGTGTGGACACAAATATATTTTTTAACTTACGAGTTAAAAAGTGCAGACGC
>CAYYSK010000013.1:10272-29723 GCA_964474345.1 uncultured Flavobacteriaceae bacterium | reverse complement strand
CATAATAATCTTGATTCTCCTTGGAAAGGAGTTTCTCTTCCTCCGCTAAAAAAGAACGTAACGTGTGGGTATTTTTCTGTCTCGGCAATACGAATCTGTGTTTTCCCAGCTTTTGCTAATGTTTCTCCTAGCGTGTCGACTAGATTATCTTTATCATAGATTACTTTGATTCCAGAAAAAGTATCATCATAATTAGTCATAGTTACATAGTGTAACTTTAGTTTCTGAGTGTTTTGTTCAGGAAAATCTTGTTGAGATAACATTTCTGTAAGCTCTCTTCCTCGGTCAGTTCTAAAATTAAAAAAGACAACAACATCATCATTAGTAAGAGTGGTAATCGGTGTTCCGTTTTGAGTAATCACAAGAGGTTGTATGAACTCATCGGTTACATCGTTTTTATAACTGTCTTCTATACTAGTAACTATATCTTCTGTAGGAGTTCCTTTTCCATGAACGATAAGATCATATGCCATTTGTACACGTTCCCAGCGCTTATCTCTATCCATGGCGTAATACCTGCCTATCACAGATGCGAGTTGTGTATTATACGCTTTCGCGAAAGCGGATATATCTTCCACAAATGCTTTCCCCGACTTGGGGTCTACATCGCGACCGTCTGTGAATGCGTGAATATACGATTGAGGCACACCCGCAGTATGAGCAGTTTCAATTAAACCTTTTAAATGATTGATATGAGAATGTACACCTCCATCAGATAGTAATCCTAAGAAATGTACTGGTTTTTGATGCTCTTTTGCATATGCAAATGCATTCTTAAGCGTTTGCTCATCTTTAAGCGTATCATTTTGTAATGCGCGATTAATTTTTGCAAAATCCTGATAGATAATTCGGCCAGCACCTAGGTTCATATGCCCCACTTCGCTATTACCCATTTGTCCATCAGGAAGTCCTACGTGTTTTCCGTGAGTGAGTAATTGTGCATGCGGATACTGGGCGTATAAACGATCGATACAAGGAGTTTGAGCGTGATCTACAGCAGATACTTTTTTGTCAGGAGCCATACCCCATCCATCAAGTATCATCAAGATTGTTTTTTTATTCATGGATCTTGTTTTGTACGTTGTAAAGATAAAAAACAAAACCCCGCTTATGCGAGGTTTTGATATGCTTTTAACGAAAACGTAGTAGTATATATAATTTATAAAGAGTATGTGTTTATGTAATTAAGAAAAAATATTTTCATTTTATAAATGAATAAAATACTTATAATGAACATTCCCCATTTAATAATTGTGCTATTGTAGGATTATATGCATTATTGTCAATAAAATAATTTGACACATCATATACTCCACCAAAAATCAAATTATTAATACCACACCAATCAGAAAGACTATTATTATTAGAAATGACTAATGCATTTGTGATATTTATTAAGTTTTGAAATCCATCAAGATTAGATAATGAATTATTAGAACTAATTTTAAGTATACTGTCAATCTCTTCAAGAGCTGTAAATGATGTGGAGTTAAGTTGAGCATTAAGAATAATCTCTATCCCCGTTATATTCTCTAATGATTGGAAAATAATAATTTCTAGATCATCATTGTTTGTGATGTCCATTCTATCTACAGTAGTAAGTCCAGTAAAATCTTGAATAGACTCTAAATTATTGTTACCAAGTATGTTTAGATTTGTTACTTGTTCTAATTGTTCTACACCGTCTAAACTATTTAAAAGAGAATTACTTTGAATGGTTAAACTCCCAAGCCTAGAGATGCCTTCAAGGCCATTCAAATTATTAAGTCCATCATTTTCTTTTATATTTATGGATAAATCGGGATTATCGATAGTGCCAATTCCTTCCATGTTTTGTAAACTATCATTATCATCAATAAGTATACTAAAAATAGGGAGTAGTCCCTCGATACCTTGTAAAGAAATCAGATTTTGACATCGTGCTATTTCAATACGAACTACTTCACTTTGAATTGATGATAAACCAGATATACTAGTGAGATTTTGGTTGTTAAATATTCCTAATTCACCTATAGTGTTTAATTGACTAAGCTCGTCTAGATTTTCTATCAATGGATTGGTGGCTATTAAGAGGCGATTGCTTACTTCTGTTAAATTATGTAATCCAAAAAGAGATTCTAGAGAAGCGTTGTTAACTACAGCGCATGCACTAGCGGATGTTATGTTTTCCAACTCTTCTATACTAGTTAGTAAAGTATTTCTTCGGATATCTAAAAAATAAGTAACACCACTTATATTTCTTAAACCTCTTATATTTTGAAGGTTTTCATTCCTACTAACATTTAGCGACATAACTTGTCCTTCTAAATTTCTAAAACCATCTAAATCTGTAACTCTTGTGTTAAATATTTCCAAAAGACCATTTACGGTTCTTAGGCTAGAAAAACCACTTAAATCTGTTATAGGATTGCTCTCAAACTCATCTTGATTGATAATTAAGTTTCCATTTATAATGTTGTATCCTTGTGCAACAAATTCGTTAACTTCAATTTGATTTGTAAGTTCTACGTTAAAATCAAAAGTTAAAATTTCGTCGTCTGAAGAACTACAGCTACTCAAGGAAATTAAAAAAAACACAAAAGTGAATTTTATAAGATGACGTAATAATTTAAGCATGAGATATTATTTGATTATGTTTAGCCCTGATACCCATATTTTTGGATAGACTCTTTTATTTTTTCGATACGGTTATCTGGATCGGGATGTGTACTCGAGAATTCTGGTTGGCGGTTAGGTCCTGCAGCAGTTTTTAATACTTGCATGACTTTTATCATTTCATAGGGATTGTAACCTGAACGAATCATAAAACGTACACCAAGATCATCACTTTCTAACTCATCGTCACGTCCATTTCCTAATAAAACATTTTGCCCTATAGCTCCAGCTGCTTGTCCCATGCCTCCACCTACTTCGGCACCCATCGAAATGGTTTGCCACATTTCAGATTTTGCTACACGCTCTGCACTGTGTTTTCCTAATACGTGACCAATTTCATGTCCTAATACACCTGCTACTTGATCTTCATTTTCTAATTTAGAAAGTAAGGCGTAGGTGATAAATATCTGCCCTCCAGGAAGTGCAAAAGCATTAATGGTTTGATCGTCGCGTAATAAGTGAAATTCATATTGATACGGTGTTTCACGAGCCATACTACTTTGAACTAGTTTTTCACCTATTTGATCTATAAATGCTTGGAGTTGCATATCAGGATGTAGTCCCCCATGCTGTTCTGCCATTGCAGGAGCGTGTTGCAAACCAATGGCAATTTCTTGATCTGGAGTCATTGTTATAGATTGTACAGTTCCTGTGTATGGATTTTTTTCTTTATTACTGCAGTTCTTAATAAGTGCAAATGCAACTACAGCGACTCCTATAAGGAGTCTTATTTTCATTCCGCCACCGCGTCTCATTCTGTATTCTATTTTTGGTTAGAGCAACTAAGTTACGAAAAAGATGGAGTATGGGTGAATTTTTTGGTTTGTGAGTTTATAAGAAGAAGACGAATGTTTTCTAAAATAGAATAAGACGACATTCTATTAAAATTAAAATATCGCCTTATTGAAATTATTGTGGTTTGAACTACACCTTATAACGCCATCCGTGAGGATCAGCACTACGATTATATTGTATGTCCTTCAATGCTTTTTTAAACTGCGAAGCATAACTACTTTCTAATTTAGGCAGATTATGATCTTTTCCTTGATGCCCAAAACTCTTAACAGGAACAACCACCGCAGCAGTACCAGCTCCAAAAATTTCTTGAAGTTCTCCTGATTGAGCAGCTGTTACAATTTCTGATACACTTACACGACGTACTTCAACTTGAATACCTACATCTTTTGCTAGTTGTATAATACTTTTACGAGTAATACCATCAAGAATACGATCATTGTTAGGTGCTGTGAGTAATGTGTCGCCTATTCTAAAAAAAACATTCATAGTGCCTGCTTCTTCCAAATATTCGTGAGTGCTAGCATCTGTCCAAACGATTTGTTGGTATCCTTTTTCTTTTGCTAGATTCGTAGGATAGAATTGAGAAGCATAATTCCCAGCTGCTTTAGCAAATCCTACACCACCATCTGCAGCACGACTAAACTTTTCTGCAAATAGTACACTTACCTCTCCTGAGTAATATGCTTGTGCAGGAGCACAAATAATCATAAAACGATATCTATCTGATGGAGAAGCTGAAACACCAGATTGTGTTGCAATCACAAAAGGTCTGATATATAAAGCATTTCCATCACCTGATTGTATCCAATCATTATCTAGTTTTAAAAGTGTTTCTAATCCTTCAAAAAAGAATTCTTTTGGGAATTCTGGGATTGCAAGTCGTTCTGACGATTTATTGATACGTTCCCAATTTTCTTCTGGACGAAAAAGCCATGTGTCACCATTGTCATCTTTAAAGGCTTTCATTCCTTCAAAAACAGCTTGCCCATAATGAAAAACCTTTGCACTAGGATCAATAGTTATAGGCCCGTATGGTGCAATTTGAGGTTTTTGCCAAGCGCCATCTACATAATCACAAAAAAACATATGATCTGTAAATACACTTCCAAACGTAAGATTATTAAAATCTACATCATCTATTCTACTCTTTGCACATTTTGTAATGTCTATTGTAATAGTTGTATTCATTTTGCAAATTTAAGAATTTAACATTCTTGAACTATTTAATAATTCATAATTTTGTCATGTAATTATATGTTAAATTTCAATATATTAAAGAATGAAATTAGGGACAATCATAGTAGTAAGTGCTATTATAAGTATAGGGTGTAAAGAATATACAACAGAAGTAAATAAGGAAGATGAAATTGCAATAATAGAAACGATCTCTCAAAAAGAAAATGTACTACAACAAGTAGCTTATGAAAGCTATGGAGCAAAAATTACAGATCGAGATTTAACAGATTTGACGACTATAAAAGCAACATATACCATGTTGAAAAAAGGAGATACTACTCAAGTAAAATTTAAGGCACCAATAGAAGCAGTTTGTAGAAGCAAAGGATGCTGGATGCGACTTGTTATGGGAGAAGAGGAGGTTTTTGTAAAGTTTAAAGATTATGATTTTTTTGTACCTACCGATGCTTCTGGAGAAGCGATTGTAAAAGGGAAGGCTTTTGTAGAGGAGACATCTGTTGTAGAACAGCAACACTTAGCATTGGATGCTGGAATGTCTGCCGATGATATTGCTGCGATTACAGAACCCAAACGTGAATTCAAACTTCTTGCCGAAGGAGTTTTGATAAAAAAGTAAATGAAACGCGAGATCATTGTTACAGGAGATGGTTCTAAAACCATTCATATTCCTGAATGGAATGAGCACTATCATAGTAAACATGGTGCTATACAGGAAGCTCAACATGTATTTTTACATATGGGGCTTCAATATTATGTGTCTCAAGAATCGTATGACCAAACAAGAGGAGTTGCTATTTTAGAAATGGGATTTGGTACAGGACTTAATGCCTTACTTACTTTTTTTGAAGCTCAAAATCATAATATACGTATTGAATATACAGGTGTAGAGGCGTATCCTATTTCTGAAAAAGAAGTACAAGCGATGGACTATACGTCTTTGATAAATGATAAAGAAGCGCTAACTATTTATACCAAATTACATACAGTGTTATGGGAATCTGAATATGAGATTACCTCAGAATTTCAACTTTTAAAGAGAGAACAGCGTTTTGAAGATATCGAAGACCAACAGCAATTTGATCTTGTGTACTTTGATGCTTTTGGAGCTCGTGTACAACCAGAACTTTGGGGAGAAGACATCTTTTCTAAAATGTATAACGCTTTGCGCAAAAAAGGAATCTTAGTAACATATGCTGCCAAAGGAAGTGTGCGTAGGGCTATGCAAGCTGTAGGGTTTGAAGTAGAACGTCTGCCTGGTCCTCCTGGAAAACGAGAAATGTTACGGGCTACAAAAATGTAAGTTTTCTTTTATTTATCCCTATTATACACTTTCGTACTTCGGCAAGCTTAGTATAAACTGCTGAGTCATTCTATTCCTTGAAAGCGTATACAACAGTATTTAGAGTTAAAAAATAGTCTGGTGTGTTGTATCCGTAAATAATTCTAAGAATTTCATGCCTCGATAAGAATTTCCTCTTTGATTTAGTTTAGGACTCCATACACTGATGGTATACGAATTCGGTAAAACAGCAGCAATACCACCACCAACACCACTTTTACCTGGGAGCCCTACTTTATAAGCAAACTCTCCCGCTTCATCATAAAAACCACATGTTTGCATAATAGCATTGACACGTTTGGACTGAGAACGTGTTAAGATTTCTTTATTGGTTATTAATTGTTTCCCTCCATTTGCTAAGTAGCCAAATGTCTTAGAAAGTTGGCAACACGTCATTTCTATAGAAGAGAGATAGAAATAGAGATCTATCACTTGATCAACATCATTTTTTATATTCCCAAAGGATTTCATAAAATTCACCAATGCAAAATTGCGATACCCATTTGATTTTTCAGACTGAGCAATAGATTCAGAATAGGTAATAGTATTGTTGTTTGCAACTTCTTTTATATAGGCAATAAGATCGTTTTTAGGGTCTTTAAGATGACTGCATAAAATATCACAAACTACAATAGCACCTGCATTAATCAATGGATTACGGGGAATCCCATTTTCAGATTCTAATTGCACAAGAGAGTTAAATGCAGATCCAGAGGGCTCTACATCCAGACGTTGCCAGATAGAAGTGTCTCCTAGTGATAGCGCAAAACTTAAAGATAATACTTTGGCAATACTTTGTATAGAAAAAGGGATGTGTGCATCTCCAGCAGTGTATTGTGTGCCATCATTGGTAGTGAGACACACCCCAAAATGATTTGGATCTACTTTCCCTAATTCAGGAATATAAGTGGCTATGGCTCCTTTGTTTTCAATACTCATAATTTGAACATAGGTGTCTTCTATTATTTTTTGGCAGTCCATAAAGTATTAATGTCTTAAGTAGTACTTCTCAAATATAAGAATTAGGAGCGCACCTAGTGTATATGCAAAGAGATCTTTCCAATCAAATGTGCTCCCAAGTATAATTTTAGCAATTTTGTGATCAGATAACCCTATCCAATTTATAAACGTAGTAGCCTGTATAGCTTCAATAGCATATGCAAATAGAAGAACTCCTATAGTTGCTTTTAATGTTGGAATAGAAGTAAATGCTCGTATAAAACTATAGAGTAATATTACGACCAGTAAATCTCCTATAAATGGACGGATAATCTGATCATTTACAAAAAGTGCAATACCTATTTCTGTGATAAGAAGTATACAAAAAACAAAGAAGTATTTTTTGTTGAATTTCATTTATTCTTGCATCTTATGAGACCATTGAGTTGCATAGTAAAACAAACTTGTAATACTAGCATATCCTAAGGTAACGATCCATGTTTGAGAATAGATAAAAGGATGTTTTATACGCATGATAATATCTTCAAATAGGCTCATAGGATTTTGTAAAATATCCCAGCTATTCCAACGTAGAAATCGACCTAAATACATGCCAAAACCACATAATATAAAAATAGGAATGAGCAGTAAACCTAGCCATTTCTTATCTATTTTGTGAGAAAGTATCTGTCGCATTTCTCGTATCGTCAATGTCATAATATATAAACCATAAGAAGCAAATACAAATAATAACATGGCATCATACCAAATGGTTTTGTGAGTAGCATGTTTTAAATGTTGTAAATCGCTGATGAGGTAAGGTGTATTAGGTAAAAATAATAACCATATCCCAAAAGTAGGAATAAGAATCCACGAAGAGCACTGCCATTTTTTCTGACTCCCTAAAACAAACGTGATTACATACGGAATAAAGGCAAGAAAGAGATTCCAAATTAAAAAAAGATAGAAAAAAGAATGTGTTACCTTAATACGCATTGTAAGTAATAAGGCGCAAAATATAAAACCTATAAACAGTGCGCTGAGTTCGTTAATTTTTGAAATGATATGATGTTTCATTATTTTTAATTTTAGGTGTACCTATTTCATTAATGAAGAAAATCTACTACTAATACAAAACATCCAAAGGCAATAGGTATGTTTGAGAGCATTGCAAGGATGACTAAAAAATGTTCTCCTATATTTTTATAGTTTTTGATTGCATTTACAATGACCATAAGCAATACAATACTATGTATAGCAGCGGTCGGATATAGATGAAAAATCCCTATTTGTAATGAGAGTCCATTAGGATATATAGCATATATAATAACTTGAAGTATGCCAAAGCACAAACTGAACAGCATCAGTTGAAATGCAAACCGATTGATAGGGTATTTAATATTCCTCATAATGAGTTGTTTTTGATGGTATAGTAATAGTGGGTGTTGTGATACCTGCTAATGTTTTTGATTGCCAAGTTTGATTATTTAGGGCCTCCATATAGCTGTAGTATTTCTGTTCAATTTGCAGGTATGATTCCTTTGAAAATTTTCCTGGGTGCGCTTTCGCGAAAGCGTATAATAGATCACTATTATTACTTCTCATGGCTGTTAAGTATGTAAGATCTGGACGTTTTACGTGAGTTAAATTATAACGTGTAATCTCTCGATTCCAGCTGAAACTGGCCATAAGAATGAAGATAAAAAATGCAATTCTAGCATTGATACGTACCATATAAATTACATTTTTACGCTGTGCTACTTTAAGATATGTTGTATATAATCCAATAATACATAGTGTGAGATAAATAACGACACCTATGCGCTTATAGGTAAGTCCAAAATCAGTGATGTAGATATAGTTTTTTAGAGCAGTCACCATGACTAGTACTCCATTAAGGGTAATCCAGATATACGTGAGTATACGAAGACGCCTATTGTTTTTATAAAAGTTGAGGTTCCCTCTAAAAAAGATAAGAATAAGTGTGATGGCAATAATGATAGATATAATCAAAGCATTTACGCCTTCATGTACTGTTCTAGATAATTCTGATGCATGTTGTAGCGGGTTATTTGCTACATACCATATATCTATGATCAGGAAAAATAAAATAAGAGCATTTAGTACCCCTAAAACTAATGATCCTAATAATTGCTCTTTATGAAGTAATGTGCTTTCTTTTTCTAAAATAGGTTTTTCTATAAGATTCTGTTGTACATTTCTATCCATTGTCGTGAGAATGTCTAGCGATGCTTTGGAAGATATATTACGTAATAAAATATATCCCATAGTCGTAAAAAGAAGCCAAGTGAAATTGATAAATGAAAGATCAATGGCACCAATCCATTTTTCAAAAATGGGATTTATCTTACTGTATAGAGATGCAAATATAATAGGCAAGGCAACGACCAGAATGACACATAAAATGATGAATCCATAATCTCGTTTTTTTGAATCTTGCTGAATTTCTTTTTCTTTTTTTGGATCTAAACGTTGATGCAATGCACCTAAAAAAGTTTGATACAAACCATTAAGACCTTGCACATAAATAGCATTTTGAATCCCTGAGATACTTCCTGTAAAAACAATAAAAGACATAAAGGACATACAGATAGCAAGGATGCTATGATTTGTAAAAACAAAGAGCGATGTCAAGAGATAGAGTAGGGTAGCAAAACGCATATCTTTTCGTTTAAAAGATTCTTTGCGGGCTAGATATACTACAATCACAGCCATGATTGCAAAAATGAACATGTTAAGTCCTAGATTTTGATGATAAAATAAAGTGCTGAATCCTAAAGCACTAATCCATAAAATGAATTGACGTTTCATATAGTAGAAATTTTAAATGTGTATTGTAATGTGATAAGAGGTTGATGTAATAGTTTTAAAAAATTAAGATGGTGAAAAGGGTGTGCCTTTTTTCCTGTTTTAAATGCTTTCCAAAAGCGTTTGATTTCATCAGGAAATAATAAAGTGCCTATGAGTAGTACAGTGTATAAATAGATTGACCGTTTCCCATTACCGAAGAGATAAAATTGCATAGCAATTTCTTCAGGAACAGAAATCCCGCTCCCAGTAAGTACATGATAGATATCGTGATCTTCAAGTTGTGGTTCAGGAGAGAAATTATGTCGTAATAAAAAACAACCTACATGATACCCTAAACTTTCTATAGGATATAACAGTAGTTCTTTAACGGATATATCCCACGGTTTTTCTTTTTTAAAGAAGAACTTGTAGGGGAGTTTGCTCCATTCATAGAGTCGTTCTATTAATAAATATCGTATTGTTTTCATAATTATAAAGTACTTTGAATTTCAAAGTTAATATGTAAAAAAATATAATTCTATTAGTTATTATCTCCCGATAAGCTTTTCTAAAGCCTCAATATGTTTTTTAAAAGCGGCTTTTCCTTTTCTGGTGGCTCTATAGCTTGTATTTGGTTTTCTTCCTATAAATGTTTTATTTACAGAAATATATTCTTCTTTTTCTAACGCTTTTGTATGACTTGCTAGATTACCGTCTGTAGCGCCAAGGAGTTCTTTAAGTTCTTTAAAATCGGCACTTTCATTTACCATAAGCACACTCATGATCCCAAGACGAATCCTGTGATCAAAAGCTTTATTTATGTTATTTATTATTGACATTTTTTATACTTGCGCGAAATTACAATTACTTTATTAGAATGGGTTATAATCTTTTACTTCCCATTGTTTTGAAGATAAATCTATAAATTGATATGAGATTGTATCTTCTTTATCAAAATCTCCATTTTTATTTGAGTCAGTAATACTTCTAAAATATATTCGATTATTTTCAGGAATAACTTCCCAATTTAATACTTCATAATATTCTTTAGAAATTTTCGTAAATTTCTTTCCATTTGAATTACTTATATATAGTGAAGTTAAATCCTGATAAGTCAATTGACGATCAGCATTTGTATCTTTATCTAAAACATTATAAATGATTATTTCTTCACCTGTCTTCTTATATATTTCTCTCAAAAAATTAAATGATTGTATCTTTATTACTTCTTCTGTTAATATATTAGTTTGACCAGTTTCAATATTTTCAAACTTGAGATTATGTATGTTACCTGTTATTTCAGAATGCCTGTAATTTGAAACATTAAAATTTACTCCAGATGATTTTGAAGAACTAAAATATCGACTTCGATTATTAGAGTAATTAGATATTTCACCTCTTATGTGTATTAAATACTTTGTGCTATCAATATGAATAGGTAAATCTGCAATTTTTATTAGTGTCGTGTCTTTTATTAATTCTATAGACTCTCTGGTCTTGTCTCCTTTATCATCATAGGCAATCCGTGTAGTTTGATCTTCACACGAAATCATTCCAACACATAAAATCCCTAATAATTGTATATACTTTCTTACCATATTTTTTGAAATTCATTTATAAATATGAATTACATTGTTTTGCTTTTATTACTAAAAGTTTTCTAAAAAAACTTTCTATTATTCTTTTTTAATAGAATATTTTAAATCGCTGGGCGATAGCCAAGGATTCAATTCCCCGATGCTTGCATCGCTCTTGTTTTTTAGATTAGATACCTCGTATGCTTGTATCGAGGTAGTTCATTACATTATTGTTATATAAAAAATATACAATACACCTTATATAGTGACGGAAAGTTTTATAGAAAACGTTTATAAAAAATACGTTTTCTATAAAACAACCACCTAATTACTTCTTCTTTATGTCATATTTCAAGTACATAATAGTGCCATAAATAATATGCAGTACACCAAAACCTAATGCCCAGAAGTAGATACCATATCCTATATATTGTGTGCTTATCAACCCAATAATCACATTAGCAAGTCCTAGATATTTAATATCTCCTAACGTAAATTTACTTGCGTTTATGAGAGCCAATCCATAAAAAATTAAGGTACACGGAGCGACAAGACCTATAAGTCCATATTGTAATAATACAATACAAAAAGCACCCCCTGTAAGCAACGGTATGGAGAAGTTAATCAATAATCTACGTGAAGAAGGATCCCATATTTTTTCATCTTGTTTTTTTGCTTTGCGTATGGTTAAGAAAATTCCTGTGCCTACAGCGGCAAATAGAACAATTAGACCTACCAATACTAGTTTTGCTCCTGATGGATGTACTAGATATGCATTAATCAATCCTACAACCGAGGCATACCTTGCACCACCAGAAGTAAGTTGCTCAGTTGTAAGAATGTTATAAGCTACAAGAGCACCGATAAGTGCATATATTCCAGCCAGTATTCCGGAAAGTCCACTTAAAGACATAAATCGAGAGGATTTACGCATCATCGACTTGATACTGACAATATCTTCTAAATATTTTTTTGACTCCATGTAAAAGTACTTTGAAATTCAAAGTTAATATTAATTTTTGAATTTGCAAGAATATATTTTGATTCCTTATGTTAATTATCTGTTATATAAAACTTAAACGAATAAGTGATTTGAAAACATTACTATAACTTTAATACTAAAGAAGTTTAATTAATAATTAAAAATATGAAAGTGTTAACCGAGACGGAACTAATAAAAATAAATGGAGAAAGAAATTATAATTCTTCAAGAACTCAGTTTGGTAATCCTAGTCTTACCTGGGAAAATCAGAGAATGGTATCTATTTTTAGTCGTAGGAATACTCCTTTATTTATGATCGATAGGTTAGATTAATTATTCACAATCTCCAAATTATGAATCAACTTCACATTATTGTCTGAATCTTTCCTAAAGAGGAAAGAGTAACTTTTTCCTTGATAGAATTTAGGATATTTTCCTCTGCGTTTTCTTTTAAATACTAAGATTTCAATAGCAAAGACATTGTGTTCTGATTCAGTAACAATAAATACGTGTTTTGCTCTTTTCTTAGTGCGTAATTCTTTAAAAATTGGTATTTCTATTGGAACATACAATTCTCCAAAATAGTTTTCAAAGTCACGATCCTGAAATTCTAAGGTTTGATCATCTAACCAGAATGCATAGGTTTGATTTGCAAAACTAGTCGTTTTTTTAGCAGTGGTATACGTCTCAATACCTAGTTTTTTAAACGTAGGGCTATTCTCAATAATACGTAAGGCATCCTGATAGACTGTTTCAGTTTCTTGAGCAGTTATGTTTAAAAATGACGTTATTAAGAGTAGGATGACTAAAATCTTTTTCATGTGTATAAATATAACTCCTTTTCTATGTCGGTTAATCTGCAATTTCTTTAAGACGCTTCCAAACTTTTAATAGTAATACACCTGAAATTATCACAATTCCTAATGTAATACAAGCATTTGTTATCTCACCATAGATAAAATACCCTGTACTGAATAAAGCGCCGTATACAAAAACACACCCTAAAAGCATGGCAAGAATCCCTTGAGGGACAATCCAAGGTGCTTGCGAATTTTGTTGTTCTTCTGGAGTCATTTTTGCTACTATTTTTTTCCAGCCTTTACCACCAGGAGTTGTTCTTTGGTAGAATTTTGATAACGTTTCTTGAGATTCAGGTTGGGTAACGTATGTAACCACTAGCCAGATAACAGAAGTAACAACAACAATAAATGGAAATTTATAATAAGAAGGCATCCACCCTGTGTCTCCAAACATGGTTTCTCCAAGTGAGGTAAAAGTTAGTAGCATAGAGATTGTTCCAGAAGCGATCATCGCGCTTATTTCTGTCCAGGCATTGATACGCCACCAGAACCAGCGAAGTATAAAAATAAGACCTGTTCCTGCACCAAACATGATAATAATATCAAATATTTGTTTTGCATTATTCATCGCTAAGGCCATAAGGGCACTAATGATCATAAGGATAATGGTAGCAATACGTCCTGCTTGTACTTGTTCTTTCTCAGAAGCGCCTTTCTTGATTTGTGTTTTATATAAGTCGTTTACTAGATAGGATGCTCCCCAATTAAGATGTGTAGAGATCGTACTCATAAAAGCCGCTGCAAGGGATGCAAGAACAATTCCTAATAATCCGCTAGGTAATTTTGTAAGCATCGCAGAATAGGCAAGATCTTGACCTAATTTATCTTCAGATATATTAGGAAATGCTTCTTGTATACTAGCAATATCTGGAAAAACAATTAGAGATGCTAATGCTACAAGAATCCATGGCCAAGGTCGGATAGCAATATGCATAAAATTAAAAAAGAAAGTGGCTCCTATTGCATGATTTTCATCTTTTGCAGCAAGCATACGTTGTGCAACATAACCACCACCACCAGGCTCTCCTCCAGGATACCAACTACTCCACCATTGTACAGCAATAGGAATAATAAAGAGTGTGATGTATAATTCTTTCTTATCTACATCTGGAACAAACGCAAGCTTATCTGTTACATTAGGATGTGATACCAATGCTTCTAAACCTCCTACTTCTGGAAGTCCTACAATATATACGGCAGCTCCTAAGGCACCAACCATGGCAACAAAGAATAAGATAAAATCAGTATATACAACACCTTTAAAACCTCCGATAGAACTAAAAAGTAGAGTGATAGATCCAGCTATAAGAAGTGTGATTTCTCCTTCTAATCCAAGCATAACTTCGCCTATTTTAATAGCAGCGAGCATCACACCTGCCATTGCAAACATGTTAAAGAACACCCCTAAAAAAACTGCCCTAAACCAACGTAAAAAACGTGCCGGAGCGCCTCCATATCGTAATTCATAAAACTCAATATCTGTCTTTACATTAGATTTTCGCCATAAACGCGCATAGACAAAAACAGTCAATAATCCTGTAATTAGAAAAGCCCACCATACCCAATTTCCAGAAACACCATTGGTACGCACAATATCTGTAACTAAATTTGGTGTGTCAGTAGAAAAAGTAGTCGCTACCATAGATAATCCTAATAACCACCAGGGCATATTACGACCAGATAAAAAGTATTGAGAAGTGTTTTTTCCTGATGTCTTACTTACGTAAAACCCTACAGATAGGATAATGACAAAAAGGGTAATAATGATGACAAAGTCTAGTGTCGATAAATCAATCATAGGTAATTAAGTTAGGCATTCCAATCTAAGCTTGGAATATGTGTAGAAAGATAATCATTCAAAATAAAAATATCATCTTTTCCAGTTAAATCAGGTACGTGTTCTTTAAACGCAATTGCTTGCATGGCTTTTGGATATTCAGTAACCATATTAAGAACAGCAGTTGGTATTTCTTTTTCGTTACGTTCGGGATGTATAGGACAGGCTACCAAATATGGATATAACGAACTTCCTTGAAACTTGAAAATATTCATACTCACTCTAAAGGTACCATCAGAGTTTTTATAATGTTCGACTTCTGAAGGTTCTGGTTTTTCAATAATATCCTGTAGATACTGTTGAGAATCTACTTTGGTTAATGCAAACCGAGCAATACGTTCCATAGGATATTTTAATGCGGCACGATCATAATTTAAAAAAGCATGGGGATGTTGATTTTCACGTAAAGCGAAAAAAGCTTTAGTACTGTATAAATTGTCAGAATTACACACTAAAAATGAATCAGATTGTAGCTCTGGATACTGCTCCATAGCTTGTAATAATGCATCTGCTGTACCTAATGGTTTTATGCGATTTTCTGGAATATGTTGCGTGGCATACGAGATTTGTATCCCATGGAAACTATTCACTTTTTGCGCTCCATAATATTCTTTAAATAAATCTCCTTTTGGGTGAATTACAATAATAACTCGAGTAATTCCAGCTTGTTTTGCTGTATAGAGAACATAATCAAGCATAGGTCTATCATTAAGTAAAATCAACGCTTTGCTCCTTGTATTTGCCTGTGTGATCATCTCTTCAGATAATTCAGTAGCGATAGACTTTTTCATTCGTGAAGAAGCGCCTCCAGCAAGTATAATTAATGTATGTGTCATAAAATATGTGCTCCTTGACTAATTTGTACAGCATATGCATCGATAGCTCCTGCCTTTTTTATCGCTTGAATAACATCTTGTTGTTTATCAAGAGGTGCAAGTGCGCAAATACATCCTCCTCCTCCCGAACCTACAATTTTTGCACCATAAGAACCCGTTTGTAAAGCGGCATTAATCATAGCATCTATTCTAGGGACCGTAATCTGTAACATATCTTTTAAGATTGTATGATGCGCATTTAATAAATCCCCTATACTCTTATAATTTATTTCTTTCTCGCTTAAAGCGAAAAGAGCCTCTTGTGTGATTTTATGATTGTAAATAGCAGCATAAAAAAACGGAACTAGGCGAGGGGATAGGGTTTTTTTGTAAGTGTGATAATCTGCTTCAGTAGCTGTATGAATAGAAAATGAAGGCACCTCTTTTTTTATCAGAGCAATTGCTTCTAATGCTTGTCCTTTTATGTCTCCTAAAACACCTACCGTATTTTTTGAAATCCCTGAAACTCCTATAATAAGACCTTCTAACGAGGTTGTTATTTTTTTATGAAAAGAATTCTTATCAGTTTCTAAGTAAATAACATCTCCTATTGCACTCGTATATTGATCCATTTTCCCTCCTGGAGCCTGTTGTGCGACGACTTCTGCTTGATAAGCAACTTTGCCTATAAATTCAGGTGTTATATCTTCTTGACATCCAAAAGTGGTAAATAACCATTGTATCCATGCAACGACCATGGCAGAAGAGCTAGATAACCCTGCATTAATAGGAATATCTCCCGCTATTGTAATATCATATCCTTTCGTAAGAATGCAGTCGTATTGTTTTACGACATACAAAGCTGTTTTGAGATGAGCTCCTTTTGTTGGGGTAAGATTGCTTTCGCGAAAGCGTATCACTTTTTCTTCTCCAAGATCAGGCATCTTTATGACAAAAGTATCTGTATTATTTGGAGTGCCTTGTATGGTGATATACCTATTGATTGCACAAGCGATAACTGGAAGTTCCAGGTAATCTTGATGATCACCAAAGAGGCATATACGTCCTGGAGCTTTTGATATCATAGGAAATCTTAATATGTGTCTTTCATCCAGTTATAGGGAGTGCGGCTTACCCAGAGACCTCTTGTAAAATCAGGAAAATCCTGAGGTTCCCCATTATTTGCAATAGATGCTTCTGATAAAGGAGTGATAGCGCTCCAAGCTGCTGCATCATAGGCATCCAAAGGCGGTGCTATATTTTGTTTTGCAGACTCTACAAAGGCATTAAGAACAAAAAAATCCATACCTCCATGACCTGATCCAGTGGCATATTCTCCATATTTTTTCCATAACGGATGATCATATTTTTCTAACCAAGGAGAGGCATCATCCCAACGATGCGGTTTGCTCTTGTCTTCAATATAAATCCTATTTCCATCTACTTCCCAAAGACCTTCACTTCCTTGTACTCTAAAACCTAGAGAATAGGGACGTGGTGAGTTACAATCATGAGTCACTATAATAGTTTCTCCTTGCGCGGTATTAATAGTAGAAGTGATAATATCTCCTTGTTTCCAGTTAAGACCAGCATTTGGATGATCAGTTCCTCCGTGTTTTACAATATATTTATTAAGGCCAACCGCCTTTGTTGCATGAGAAGTCATAGAGACAAAACGATTGCCTCGATTTATGTTACACATCGTTGCAATAGGACCTACTCCGTGTGTAGGATATACATCTCCGTTACGTAGTAATGAGTGTTGCGTGCGCCATTTGGATTCTGAAATCCCTTTCTCCCCAAATTCAACCCCTTTTCCATAAGCCGTTTTACCGTCATTTAATTTTACAAAACGTAAATCATGTTGATATCCACATCTGAAATGGAGTAATTCTCCAAAAAGATTTTGCTTTACCATATTAAGTACAGCAAGAATATCGCGTCTATAATTTACATTTTCAAGAATCATAAGATGTGATCCAGTAGCTTTATGAGTATTTACAAGATCCCAACATTCTTCTAATGTATTTGCAGCAGATACTTCAATTCCTGTGTATTTTCCTGCTTTCATGGCATCTACAGCCATACGTGTATGCCACAGCCAAGGCGTAGAGATAATTACAGCATCTATATCTTTATTTTCAAGTAGATTTCTATAGTCATAATCATCTTTCCCAAATACCTTAGGAGCAGGAAATCCTGTTTTGGATATAAGCTCTTTTGCAATAGTAATACGATTAGGATCAATGTCACATATTGCAGTAATCACAACATCTTTACGTTGTAATAAGTTGTTGAGATGATTTGTTCCTCTCAAGCCTACACCAATAAGGGCCACTTGTAGTTTTTCTTTGTTTGATGATGTAGCTCCAAATGCCAGATTAGGAAGTAAAGTAACTCCGGTGCCAACTAGCGCTGTTTTTTTTATAAAATCACGTCGAGAACTCATAGGATTTAAGTTTTGAGATTTCTCAAAAATAGGGATTTGAAAATGGAAATTTAAAAAAGTTTCCCTATAAAGAAAGTTTTGCTAAAGCATACGCTTTTGCGAAAGCGTATAGAAGAGCCATCACATAAAATCATCTATTTTGTCAATTTAAAGTACATTTACTTAGATAAGCTAATTAAAAGACAAAACCATTGAACCCAGCCGAAGATTATATTTTATCAAAATCAGAACCTTGGCGTACGATGCTTATAGAGATACAAGCTGTTATAAAACATACAATCCCAGAAGTAGATGAACAATTTAAATGGCATTTGCCATTTTATAGTGTATATGGGAAAATGTGTTGTTTTTTAAATTTTAGAAAAACCTTTATTGATGTCGGATTTGTCAAAGGTATCTATATAGATATTCATAAAGATCATCTTGTAGCAGGAGAACAGCGTAAAAACCTAAGATCCTTACGTTATCATAAACCTGAAGATATTGATATTACTATTTTACAAGACATTTTAAGAGTCGCAATAGTACTAAACAAAGGTGTTAAGTAAGAAAAAAGACTCCATTGTTAATTTTTCGATTTTAAGAATTTATTAAGAATCTTACTGTTATGTTTGTATACCTTTTGAATAAATAAACAAACTTGCTGATCAATTATTAAGATATATATCTTACCTAGAAAGCAAGCAGGGAACCTTTGGGGGAAGGTTCCCTTTTTTCTTTTAACTCGCATTATGCATTAGAACTTTGTTGTGAAGTGCAAAAAATGCAATAAACACTAGTGTTTTCTTGTTTTCAGCATAGCACAGTTATGGTTAAAACAAAAAATGCAACATAGTGATAGTATTTGCAGTAGTTTTGTGATAAAGTAGATTTTCTAACGCGTAATGCGAATTTAAAAAGCATTTACAGTTTTACGTATAGCTACAAGATTTGTTAGTAGTTTTTCTAAGTATGCAATATCTAGCATATTTGCCCCATCACTTTTTGCGTTTGCAGGATCAAAATGTGTTTCGATAAAAAGACCATCAACGTGATTTACTATACCAGCACGAGCAATAGTTTCTATCATATCGGGACGACCTCCAGTTACCCCACTTGATTGATTAGGTTGTTGTAAAGAATGTGTGACATCAAGTACTGTAGGCGCATATTGTCTCATTGTAGGAATACCCCTAAAATCTACAATCATATC
>CAYYSK010000013.1:0-10262 GCA_964474345.1 uncultured Flavobacteriaceae bacterium | reverse complement strand
ATCTTGATACCCAAACATGGTTCCACGATCGGTAATCATGACTTGTTCATTTCCAGTATCGGTTACTTTTTTTGCAGCATGTTGCATACTCTCTGGGGACATAAATTGTCCTTTTTTAAGATTTACTACTTTTCCAGTTTGAGCAGCTGCGACAACAAGTGCTGTTTGACGTACAAGAAAAGCAGGTATTTGAAGTATATCTACATATTGTGCCGCAAGGGTTGCATCAGTAGTTTCGTGAATGTCTGTTACTGTAGGCACATCAAACTTTTCAGAGACTTTTGCAAGAATTTCTAATGCCTTCTCATCTCCAATTCCTGTAAAACTATCTACTCGACTACGATTTGCTTTTCTAAAACTCCCTTTAAAAATATAAGGTATTTCTAGTTTTGTAGTAATCTCTATTACTTTTTCTGCAATACGCATAGCCATGTCTTCACCTTCAATAGCGCAGGGACCTGCAAGGAGAAAAAAATTATCTCCGTCTGTATATTTAAGTTTAGGTATTTTAGATAATTGCATAGTGTAGTTGTGTTAAATATGCTTTTGTACTTCGGCATACTACTCTTAATAAATATGCGCAAAGATAAAGCTAAAAAAGAGGAAAGTGTGTCTACTTTTTTGAGAATAGATTCTAATGTAAAAAGAGTATCTTTCTCTAAATTTTCTATTTTAAAAACACAGGTTATGTCTGAGTCAGATAAAGACTATTTTAAAGTCAATCGAGATACGTGGAATCAAAAAGTAGCCATTCATGCAACGAGTGAGTTTTATAATATGGAAGACTTTCTTGTAGGAGAAAGTTCTTTAAATACATATGAATTAGAAGCTCTTGGAGGTGTAAAAGGGAAGTCATTATTACATTTACAATGCCACTTTGGACAAGATACCTTAAGCTTTTCTAGAATGGGAGCAATCTGTACTGGTGTAGATTTAAGTGATGATGCGATAGTACTTGCAAAAAAGTTAAATAAAGATCTCAATCTTGATGCTCAATTTGTGCGATGTAATGTATTAGATACATCTGAGTATACAAATGATCTATTTGATATTGTTTTTACAAGTTATGGGACTATAGGTTGGTTGCCAGATTTAAAACCTTGGGGAAAGATGATTTCAGAGCGATTAGCTCCAGGAGGTATATTTTATATTGTTGATTTTCATCCTTTAGTCTGGATGTTTGATTATGTATCTGAAAAAGCCGAATTAAGATATGGTTATAATCAGAAAGAAGCGATTTATGAAGAATATGAAGGCACTTATGCTGATCCCAATGCATCTATGATTAGTAAAGAATATGGCTGGAATCATGGTCTTGGAAATGTAGTATCTGCACTTACCGAACAAGGCTTGGTTGTAGAATTCCTTAGAGAGCATAATGAGAGTCCTTATGATGTATTACCAGACCTTATTAAAAATGAAAACGGCCTTTATGTTACTAAAGACCGCTTATATCCACTTATTTTTGAACTTAAAGTAAGAAAGCCTAATTAGTGCGCATTCTTTTTAAGTAATTGAGGGAATTTTTGCTGAAAACGTCTCAATCTTGGAATAGATACATTTTGTATGTATCCACTACGTGGGTTCAGTCTTTCATAATCCTGATGATATCCTTCTCCTTTCCAAAATTTTTGAAATGGGAGTATGGAAGCAGCAACATTGCCTTCTCCATATATTTTTTCTTGCTCTTTTACTTTTTGTAATATGATCTCCTTTTCTTTTTCATTTTGATAAAAGATGATAGACCTGTATTGCGATCCTCTATCCGGCCCTTGCCCATTCACTTGAGTGACATTTTGTGATCCGAAATATACATCTACCAATGTTGAAAATGATACTACTGCTGGATCATAATAGATCTCTACGGCTTCTGCGTGACCTGTACGACCTGTATTACTAGATTGATAGGTTGGATTTTCTGTATGTCCTCCACTATAACCAGAGATAGATTCTTTGACTCCTTCTACACTTTCGTATACAGCTTCTACACACCAAAAACAACCACTAGCAAAATAAGCTTTTGCAATTCCATCTTGAGGTTGTGTCTGTACTGGAGCAAGTAATGCTGTAGGCTCACTAAGCTTTGTTGGAGTATGCTGACAGGAAATAGCAAGTACTAGTCCTGCGATAATTACTGATAATTTCATGTTTGGTTTTTTGTTCACTTTCCTACTTGGTCTCCTAAAATACAAGAATCTTACTCAATACTATATTAATGCTATATTAATGAGTATGTAGTTTTGAACTTCATCACGAAGTTCTAATACATAATTCGAGTTTTACGCGCAATTATAACTAGAAGTAAACCTAATGGGATGTTAAACCAAAACAACATTGGTATTATTTTTGTAATTTTGGTGTTATCTATGAAAGCAACACTTCATAAAATAATGTCAATTGCGATGGTATGGGTAGTACTCTTTTCTACTTTGTCATTTACTGTTGATAAGCATTACTGTGGCGATGTGCTTATAGATATAGCTCTTTTTAAAAAAGCAAAAGATTGTGGTATGAGTATGTCAATGTCTACCTCTTCCTCATCAGATATGCCAGAAATGGAATGTTGCCATAACGAGCAGATTGTCATAAAAGGACAAGATGAACTTAAACATTCTTTTGAAAAAATCAATTTAGAGCAACAGCAATTTGTAGTTGCTTTTTGTGATAGTTATAGCTATTTATTTGATATATCAGAACCTCAAGAAATTCTTTTTGATGGATATCCACCACCTGATATAGTCACCAATTTACACATTCTTCACGAGCAGTTTTTGATTTGATATAGGATACATTATGCTAGATAGCACTATTGTATTAATATAAATCAATAACACATCATGAAATACTTTTTTTTGGTTGTTGTTTTGTTTGCTTTCGCGAAAGCAAATGCGCAAGGACCTCCAATTACAGCAGATAAACCCATTATGTTAGGGGGTGGAAGCTTTACCACCAAAACATTAACAGAAATTAGAAACACAGAAAGAGGCACTTCCGTATACGTACCTGTTATGTTGCACTACCTTCCTACGTCTAATTCATTAGTCGCGGTACATATACCGTATATAAATTATGATTTTGAAGATGGGACATCAGGAAGCACCCTTGCAGATCTTAAAGTACTTGGAAAGTATCAATTCTATCGCAAAGACGCTACTGGAAAAACGTTTAGAGTTGTTGCCAAAACATTCCAAAGTATCCCTACAGGAGATAAAGTAGATGTATTAGGACAGAGTACAGGTTTTTATGAAGGCTATTATGGAATTGTTTCTGGATATGAGACGTTAAAATATGGAATCTCAACAGAGGTAGGATATAATTGGTCTCCTGAAGCTACTGTTGATGAGTTTAGAGCAAAAGCAGGAGTAGGGCTTCCTTTACTTAAACCTCAATATCCTAATAAACAAGTTAATTTATATTTTGAGTATACGAGTTCTGTATTTACAGAACGAGATTGGTATCAATTATTATATGCGCAAGGCATTCAATATGCTGGGAAAAATATCACTTTTGACTTAGCAATACAAGTACCACTTACTCAGAATTTGCCAGAAATAAGAGAATTAAATTATAGTGTTTTTCTAGGAACTAGATACACCTTTTAAAAAATAAATAATATGAAAAAAGTCATTTTAATAGTACTCGTCATCTTTATGGTAGTACCTGCATTACAAGCACAAAAAAGTTATGATCAATTTGAAGTACAAGTAGATGGGTTGGGATGTCCATTTTGTGCTTATGGCCTTGAAAAAAAATTCAAAGAATTTAAAGGAATCAAAAAAGTAAAAATAGATATAGAGACAGGTGATTTTAGTTTTGCCTACCCTACAGAAAAAGCACTGACTATAGAAGATGTAGAGCAACAAGTTCATAAAGCAGGATACAGTCCTATGTCTGGTCGTGTTACTCGTGCAGATGGAACTGTTGAGCTTATGAAAGTAACTCCAAAGAAAACAAAAATCAATGCTAAAAATCTAGTCACAAAAACAGCTTTTGTTGCAGGTAATTGTGCAATGTGTGAGGCACGTATTGTAAAAGCCACAACAGACCTTATGGGAGTTTCTACAGCAATCTGGAATAAAGACACCAAGATGCTGGAAGTAAGCTTTGATAAAAAAGCAACAAGCTTAGATGCTATTGAAAAAGCAGTAGCAAAAGCAGGACACGACACCAAAAATCATAAAGCACATGAGGATACGTATGACGGCTTACCAGCTTGTTGTGCCTACGAACGTGTTGAGTACTAATTAAAGTAATTTTGACCTTCGAAAAGTTGTCGTAAAATGTGAAGTGATGATTTCGTAAAATTTCGAACTGTCTGAGCGTAGCGAGTTTCTGAAATTTAGAAATAGAACAATACATTTAGACAAGTTTTCGAAGGTCTAGACTTTTTTGTTTCTTCATTTGTCAATGAAAAAAAGAAAGAGAGATAACAACTCATTACTAGTGCATATCAAATATTGATAATGTATTTAATAAAAAATCAATGAAATATATATATAGTATACTAGCACTCCTTATTCTTATGAGTTGTGCTGAGAAACAAACCAAAGAACCAGAATTGCCAAAAAGCTGGCAACTTACTAAGACCATAGATATCGACGGAATCAATCCTATCGGAATGGCGGTAGCAGAAAATGGCTTCTGGCTGAGTGACGGAGATCATAATCGTTTGGTATTGATAGATCGAGAAGGAAACATGCTAAAGACAGTAGATTCTTTAGAGCGCCCTATGCATATTGCAAACGAAGGAAAAACACTGTTTGTACCTCAATATGGGAACGATACTGTTACAGTAATTGGAGATCCTGAAATGGAGGTGTTGCCTCTTACAGACTCCTTAGATGCTCCAGCGGGAATATCTTCGTACGGAAAAGAAAAAGCCATTGCCGATTTTTACAATCATCGTATACTGTATACAACAGATGGAACCAATTATATTTCTTTTGGAAAAGAAGGGAAAGCAGAAGGTGATTTTTATTACCCAACAGATGTACAAATCACAGCAGATAATATTTGGGTAGCAGATGCTTATAATAACCGTATACAAGTTTTTGATAAGAAAGGAGTATTTTTAAAAGTGATTGGTGCCGATCAAAAAATCAATGCAGCTACAGGAATTTTCGTAAGTGATGATGAAGTCTTTATTACAGATTTTGAAAATGATCGCGTATTGGTCTTTAATCATGAAGGTGTTTTAAAACAGCAGTTGATAGAGGAAATCAATAAACCTACAGAAATGATACTAGATCAAGGACAATTGTATATTACTAATTATAGAACAAGTAAGTTATTGGTGTTTGATTGGAAAGAAAGCCCAGGAAAAACAGGTAATCACGACCATCATTAATATGGAACGTACATATACTATACAAGGAATGACCTGTAATGGGTGTAGAGTAGGAGTAGAAAAAGATCTTAATACTATTTCTGGTGTTGTTAATGCAAAAGTATCTTTAGAAAAAGAAGAAGCAATACTTGTTTTGGATTCAGAAATACCTCTGTCTGCATTACAAGAAGGTATCAAACCTAAGTTTACTATTTTAAAAACATCTCAAGAGAATACCTCTATGAATTTAATAGAGATGCCAATCTCTAAATGGATACAATTACGTCCTCTATTCCTCATCTTTGGGTATATCACTATAGCAAGTATAGGGATGCATTATAGATCTTGGAATGGGAAGGAAGCCATGTTAGATTTTATGGGCTTGTTTTATATTGTATTTAGTTTTTTTAAGATTTTGGATCTACGTGGTTTTGTAATGAGCTTTAAGATGTATGATCCATTAGCAAAAAAGATAGTTATCTACGGTTGGATATATCCATTTATAGAACTTACATTGGGATTGTTATTTCTATTACGAATCGAGATTCCTATAGCACTTATAAGTACATTGTTTATTCTTGGAATTACTACAATAGGAGTAACAAGAAGTTTGTTGAGTAAACAAGAAATTCAATGTGCTTGCTTAGGAACGGCTCTTAAACTCCCTATGACCGAAGCTACTTTTATAGAAAATGCCATTATGATTGCCATGGCTGTTTTTATGATCGTATCATAATAAAAACATTACATAAAATACTTAAAACTGGATTGTAAGATACTCTTCACTTCCAGTTTTTTGGCTTTCGAAAGATTGTTGTAAAATTTGAAGCGAAGATTCCGTAGAATTTCATACTGTTTGAACGTAGCGAGTTTATGAAATTCAGGAATTAAGCAATAAATTTAGACAAGATTTCGCCAGCCTAGACTTTTTTGTTTCTTTTTTTGTCAATGAAAAAAAGAAAAGAATATTCTGTAAGTTGAATAAAAACTAGATGAGACTCTCCTAAATAAAGTAAAATAGTATTTTAGAGCATATTTATAGACTCATGTAATGGCATATATAATACCAGTAATTCTTTTTGTATTTGTATTTTTTTTGCTTTCGCGAAAGCGTAAGACAGTTCAAACAAAATCAATTCCAAAACATTGGCATGCGTTGTTATCTAAACATGTGCAATTTTACAAAAAACGAACAGCAGAAGAACAGTTAGTATTTCAAAAACGAATGATGCTTTTTTTGGATGAGGTGACTATTGAAGCTGTTCAATTTGAATTGGAAGAGTTAGATACAATTCTTGTAGCAGCTAGTGCTGTCATTCCTGTTTTTGGATTTAAGGAGTGGCATTATAATAATTTAAGTACGGTGTTAATTTATCCAGATTATTTTGATGAAAACTTATCTTTTGATACAGATGTTAAAGAGCGTAAAATTGCGGGATTGGTAGGTACAGGTCGATTTAAAAATCAGATGATACTTTCGCGTAAGGCATTGCATCATGGATTTACAAATGCAACCGACAAAGGAAATACGGCCATTCATGAGTTTGTGCATTTACTAGACAACACGGATGGGGCTACCGACGGAATTCCAGAACGTTTATTAGAACATCAATATATAGCTCCTTGGCTCGCCTTAATGCATAAAGAAATGGAGGCCATTAATAACGATGAATCTGACATTCGTAATTATGGAGGTACGAGTCAAACTGAGTTTTTTGCCGTTGCCTCTGAATACTTTTTTGAACGCCCAGACCTTCTCAAAAGGAAACACCCAGAACTCTACGAGATGCTCTCCAAATGTTTCTTTAAACAATAAGAAAATTGCTATGAGCGACTTTCGAAAATTTGTCGTAAAATTTGAAGTGAAGATTCCGTAGAATTTCAAACTATTTGAGCGTAGCGAGTTTCTGAAATTCAGGAATAGGACAATACATTTAGACAAAGTTTCGCTTGCCTAGACTTTTTTGTTTCTTTTTTTGGCAATGAAAAAAAGAAAAGAAAGAATATGTAGTAAAAGAGGAGTCGTAATCAATATATTAATTATCCCAAATGGAAGATTCCTTTTGGTTCATTCTTCTTGGGCAAGCAAAGAGAATGAACATACCAACAAATCTTAAAGCAAACCTTCTATTTACAAGATAATCTTCACCATCTACTGAAAAGACTGAATCACAAATCCTTATTTCTTGTTTGGAGGAAAGAACAATCTTATTATTGTAGCCTTCTTAGAAGAAGCCTGAATTCACTTCCCTAATTGGAAAAGAGTGTTCCCTCATTGAGACTCCTTTTTTAAGAAGTTTATCGCTAGTTTTAGGCATGCTTAACGCATAAGAAACGGAGCATATTGTGGTGCATTTTTAAAATAATCGATGAGAAGATAAAATAACGTGATAAAAAACAGAAAATATGAGTAACAAAAAGAAGGGAAATGCTACTAATCCTGTAGTTTTGACAATTTGGAAGAAAAAAAATACAAATAACAATATATAACTACATGAAGTTAATATTGATCGGTAATTACTAGATTATAAGGAGGTTTGGTTAGTTTTAAGAGTTAATTATATATAAATGCAGAAGTTTTAACATTTTTTTTTTTAAATTAATGTTAGCACATAAAGAAAAAATTACGTTCTTTATAGTGTAATACTAAGTAAGTGTAAACTTACATAACTCTATTTGAGAGATTACCACACGTTCTTGTACTATCAACAAGGGGAAGTTTGAAAAATGATAGTACTTTCAATTATAATCAAATAACCTTGATATTTTATAAAATATCAAAGGATCGTTATCACTCTCTATAAATATGTATAGTGATAAGAAATAATAACTGTATAACTTACGTTATATAGCCAGTATAGTTAAGTCACTATATGGATACATTGGGCATTTTCTGTGGTGCGTTGATACTCAGTGTTATCCTTAGTGATTTAACTATAAAGGAAAGATTTTTTATGTAAGGAAACTCTGAGAAGAACGACTAAGCATAAACGCTGAAAAAGAAAATTATATTTGTAAATTTAATATAAGCATGGCACGTTTTTAGTGTTATTTTAACAATAGATTTACGATATTTATATTGAAAATAGAAAAGCACCACTTCAAGTCTATTTTCAAACTATACACCACACAAATTATGGACTGACTCATAAGGGGATATGTTGTCGTAGTCAGACCTATCATTTTTCAAACCCACCACACGTAACCCATTTTATGGGTTCAAGGACAAGTATACCTTGTTTTAAAATGTAGTCATTAAGATGATGCCTTTTTAAAAGAAGAAAGAATGCCTTGTAAAAGATAGAATAACAACGATATAGCCATTGCTATATACATTATATCACTATGAGGATGCCCTATGGACTTTTATGTGGGGTGTTTGAACTTAGGGTATTCCTTAGGTGATATAATTATTATTATATATAAATAATATACATACATGTGCTATCGTACAGAGTTTGAAATATGCTTTTTTAAATATGTATTTCAGAGCAGATACGATATCATCACAAAGGACGGTCATCTAGGTATGTAGTGTGGTGCTTGAACCCTAGATGTGTCCTATGTGGTATTGTACATGCATTAGTGAAATCAAAATGTTTATTCTTAATGATTAAGAATGACATAGTGTAATAGATGTTTTAATATGTAAACATCTTAATAATTAAGAAATAAGGATAGTATTATGGAGGAAATGCCAGAAACAAGTGCGCAAATGAAAGAACTTACTACGTCACAAGATGGAGTGGGTAGAGTTGCCAAGTTGCAGCCTGTATCACATTTTTATATACATGGAGGAAACCAAACTGGAGATTTTACACAAATAGCAAATCAATCTTTCGGACCTTTAAATGAAAATCAATTTCGTACAACAGCAACAGTATCTTTTAGTGGCAGTAAAGATATATATGCGCTTTGTATGGGAACGGTTTTTTTACAACCACAAGCAGGAGATACTACTAAAATAAATCTAGTTTTAAAACCATTTAAGCAACCTATAAATGGGATAAATATTAAATACATTGTATATCGTGGTTTAGAAAAAAGTGATTTTATAACGGTAGATGGTAAAATAACTGGGAGTGAAACCAGCGGTTCTGGGTTTGTAAAATATTTATGGGCACAATTCAATAAGTTTTATAATGTAGGAAATGAAGAAACTGCGCCAGAATTTAAAGCAAGTTTTTTAGGGTATCCTCATACTTCTGAAGAATTGCAACTTCAGGAAGCAACTCATTTAATTGATCAATACTTCTTTAAAGTTGCTTCTGTAGATGAGGCGACTTCTGAAGAAGATCCTATAACTGCGTATGATTTACCTATTATTCCAAGAGGAATACACTTAGGAAAAGCAACAGGGAGTATAGGTATAGATATTGTCTTAAATGATGGGGATTATATTATAGAGAACGATACGCTTCCATTTCAATTAGATTTGGAATATGCTAGAAGGTTATTTTCTACTATAGATATAGCAAGTGAAACAGATGCGTTTATAAAAAAACGTTTAAAAGAAGTCGCTACGAAGTTTGTAGATGTAGCTGCATTTTATGGACTTCATGCAAATGGGACAGGTAAACTATATGTTGACGCAGTAGAGACTCCTTTAACAACAAAAGAAGAAATTGCATTACGACTTCAGAATTTTCATACAAAAAATAACTTCTATCTCTATATACAAGCCAATAGACAGCGTTCGTATAATTTTTATGGGAACTATGCACATTCTGAAGAAAATAGCAATGATCTGAAAGTTGGTGCAACTGAAGATAATTTGACTGAAACTGTATTTGGAACACAAGGATGGCCTATTCATATTTTTAGCGAAGCACAAGATCCTGCTACTGAAAATAATACAATTGCCTTTCAATTAACCACCGATAATTATGATGGAGCAGCATTATTTGTACAGATTGGGGAACTGGCTTCTCCTCAT
>CAYYSK010000012.1:0-30243 GCA_964474345.1 uncultured Flavobacteriaceae bacterium | reverse complement strand
TTTTGCAAACAAAGAATAGGTAGTAAATTGTACACATACAATTACTATCAATATCAAAAAACTTATTTTTAATATCCTTTTATTCAATCAATACCTTCTTTAATTTTGATTAACCACAATTGTATCATTTTTTACTTCCATATATGCAGAAACATCAATAGTTCGCTCTACAATCACTGCATCATTTGCTACAAATGGGATAGGCATAGTTGTTTTAGGTCTTGCCGAAATAGTAAAACTAGGATTATCAAGTAAATCATACGAAAACTCCTTTAATGTAAAGATAGGGTTTACTCCTTTAGAAACTCCATATCTAAATTCTAAAGAATCTCCTTGAGTTATATAATAGCTAAGTATTCCTTTGCTTCCTCTCTTTTTATATAATGTTTCTGTACTATCTGGAGCATATATTTTTCCATTGTATTCCATATGATTAAATATGGTTTCTCTTTCTGTATACAAACGCATTTGATGTACGGTACGTTTAGGCACTATTGTCATTGTATTATATACTGTTTCTCCTATAATGGTATCTTGAACTACACGAATCTCACTTTCAGGTAATTTAATGACTGATGTTTCTTTTGCATATGAATAAGGAGTATTGTATTTACTTCCTGCCGCATTTCCTATATATTTAGTGGCTTCTTCAGGAGTATCTCCTAGGTAACCACGTGTCCAATCATCTATATTTTTATTATACGTTGCCCAATATGCTTTATTAGTATCTGAATTGTGATAATATAATAAGCTATTAGGTTGTTGCCTCTCTGGGGAAGCTCCAGACTTTGCGTGTGCTACGCCTAAGAATATAATCGCAACTAACATGCTTATAACGCCTACTGCTTTCTTATTTCTGAAAAATCCAAAAACAGGTATGAGTAACCCAAAAAGTAATACTAGAAAAACAACCGAAGCATATAACATATCCGGTCCTAATCCTACTGGAAAGAATTGTACCAAAGGAACAAAGATAAATATCGCAGGAGCCGATAAAAGAACTAATAATGTCATACTAGGATTCGTTTGTCGTATCAATAAAAATAATGTGAGTAATCCAAAATAAACAGGAATGATAAAAAATGCGGCTCCTTGAAGTTTTAATGCCAATGCTATATTTATAAGCAACCATATTGTAAGTGGAGCAATTAGTGTACTTGCTGTATGTTCTGGCTTTACCATCTTATGATATATTCCAAAACAAAGACTCAATCCTAACAATGCAAAAGCAGCAATATACCAATGCCCATTATAAATAAATACAGGAAGTATATCATTATACGATGGATACACTATTTTAATAAGTTCCCAAAGCAAATACATAGCTCCTCCTCCTAGAATAAGACTTAATAAAAATGCTCCAAACCCTTTTCCTATAGCCTTGATGTATAATCGTTTCTTTTTATATCCATATACAACTAAAACAATAAAGAGTATAATAGCAAGAATAAGCATAGGCCATATCCAGGAAAAAGGGTATGCAATAAATTTAGCCACAGCCGTATCAAAATATACATAATCATCACTTGCTTTTACGGTAGACAAATCTGCATCTGCATAGTATTTTAATAATGGCATTAAATAACTTCCTTGATGTTCTAAGCTATTTCTATCAAGATTATCAGCAGTATCATTAATGGTATGGTAATCATAATGGTCATCTATAAAGGCAAAGAAAAATCCATCAATATCCCCATCTTCTCTTAATATAGTAGAGTCAGTATCATTAGGAAGCATTTTATAGATACTATACATTAATGACGTTCCTACTGGGTATTTAACATCTGCATCCATAAAACTCTTAATAAGATTTGCATTACCTCCATTGGTCTCCACAATCATATTAGAAGGGCCTCCACTACCTCTGGCTTCAAAATTAAGCGCTAAGGCTATGTCTTTTGCCCAAGGATGCTCATTTACAAATAGAGAAGCGCCATCAAGGCCTAATTCTTCAGAATCTGTAAAGCAAATAATAATATCATTCTTAGGTTTTGCTCCACTCGCTAGATAAGCTCTCACACCTTCAAGTATGGTCACTACTCCAGACCCCGCATCACTAGCTCCATGTGAAGAGCTATGAGGAGCACTATCATAATGAGACAATAACAATACTGCTTTTCCATCGCCAGCACCCTTAATACGCGCTAGAATATTTTGAGGTTTTACTAAGTTGCCATATCCATTCCATTCATCAAATGTATACCCTTCTTGTACTTGAGGGTCTAATCCTAATTTCTTAAGTTCTTGTAAAATATATGTACGTACTTCAGCATGAGCTTTGGTTCCTACGAAGTGTGGTTCCTTTGCGATGATTTCTAAATGTTGCATTGCACGTTCTGTAGAAAATTCAGTTTTTGGTGTATCTAAACCACTTATCTTTTTTGGGAGTAGCGAATTAAATGCTACAGAGATTAAAGCAAAAACAAGAACGAGAGAGAAAATATGAATAATGCGTTTCATAAGGGTTGGTTTAGTTATCTTAAAAATACAATTTTTGAAGATGTTTATGCTTTCGCGAAAGCACAAACCACATAATATCCTTTTAATTTAGTAACTTTAAGTGGAATTATTCACTTAAAAAAAGATTGTTATGGGAATCAAAAGTTTTACTGGACGTCGTGCAAAACCTACAAAAGGCAATCCTACAGATATTAAAGTAAGTGATTATATGACTAAAAAGTTAATCACATTTAGACCCGATCAATCAGTTCTTGAGGTCATGAATACACTCATTAAAAACAAAATTTCCGGAGGACCCGTAGTTAATGAAAGTAATGAACTTATGGGTATTATTTCTGAAGGAGATTGTATGAAGCAAATATCAGAAAGCCGTTATTACAATATGCCTATGGAAGATATGATTGTAGAAAAACATATGGCCAAAGAAGTAGAAACGATAGACGGAAACATGAATGTTTTTGACGCTGCCAATAAATTTGTCAATTCAAAACGTCGACGTTTTCCAATTGTTGAGAATGGAAAACTTGTAGGGCAGATCAGTCAGAAAGATGTGCTTAAAGCTGCCTTAACCTTAAACGGACAGACTTGGAAATAATATTTATACTGGTTCTTTATCAAACCATGCTAGCATAATATTTTCAGATTCATATAAGAAATCTTCTTTACGTTCTAATCCTATTTTTTCTAAGACACGACAAGAGGCACCGTGATCTAACTCTGCCATACCACATAATTTTTTACCTGGAAAGTGCTCAAAAAAATAATCTCTTGCAGCAATAGAAGATTCGGTAGCATATCCTTTACCCCAATATTGAGGCATAAATCGATATCCTATATCATAGAAATTTGTATGGCCATTCATCTCGTTCTCAAAATTCATCTTAAGTCCTGTCCATCCTATCCAGTCGCCACTTGATTTTTCTATAGCTGCCCAGCGACCAATTCCATATTTTTCATACTGCATACGTATGTAATCTACATATGTGCGAGCTTTTCCCATACACGAAATAGGGTTATTACCTAAATACTTATGTACTAATGGATCACTATCTAAGCGATACATATTCCCTGTATCTTCTATAACAATCTCTCTAAGGATAAGATGTTCTGTTTCTGCAAATATTTTCATGTAAACTGATCTTTAGAACGTATTTTAAAAACATTAAAGTTAGAAAATAATCCTAAAAGCATATAAATAAAAAAGCTCTGCGAAATCACAGAGCTTTTTTTAATAAGGGGGAAATAATATATATAAAGGAGGGTATTAATTCAAGTCTATAAATAGATTATCCCAAAAATCTGATACTTTATCATTATTCTCAGGGTTTTCTATAAAATTTACAATCGAAGGTTTTTGTAAGCTTGTAATGTATTTTTGAACATCAAAGTCTAATAAAGCAGTCATTTCGTCAAAATGTGTATTTATCTGATCTCTTAAAACTGTATTTTCCATTACTATATCTTTATAGTTAATATGGACTTTTAGACGGTCATCTTACTCATTCTTACAAAACTACCTGATAAAAAGCTATTTACCTGTATATAATTTAGGGTACACTTCTTAAAAAACCCTATAAAACAAGGCTTTAACGTTAGGTATTAATTTTTTGTTAAAATTATTTTTATACTATTTAATTTACTCTAAAGCATTCAAATTGAGGTCTATTACTAACTAATTTATAGATTTTCTATAATTATAAATTAGCTCCTTATTTTTTGTTTTTTTTAACTTAATTTCATATTTCTCACTTTTAGAATTGATGTATTTTTAATCCATTAATTTTTACATTATGCAACACCAGAAACATCTCTTCTCACTTCCCGAAAACGCAACTTATATTAATGGAGCTTATATGTCTCCTCAACTTAAAAGTGTAGCACAAATAGGATTAGATAGTGTTGTCAGAAAAAATAATCCTATGGCTATTTCTCAAGACGATTTCTTTACAGATCGTGTCTTGATAAAAAAACGTTTTGCACAACTCATTGAAGCACCAGATTATCAAAATTGTGCAATCATTCCTTCAGTTTCTTATGGAATTGCTACTGTCGCAAAAAATATAGACCTACAACAAGGAGATGAAATTCTTGTTGTAGATGAGCAGTTTCCCAGTAATATATATGCTTGGCGCGAAAAAGCAACTACTACAGGAGCTATTATAAAAGTGGTAGCTCCTCAAAAAGATTTTGAAAATAGAGGTAAACAATGGAATCTAAGTATTCTTGAATCTATAAATTCAAAAACTAGAGTTGTTGCTTTAGGCCACATTCATTGGGCAGATGGCACTTTGTTTGACTTAATCAAAATACGCAAAAGAGCTCATAAAGTAGGAGCAAAATTAATCATAGACGGCACTCAAAGTATAGGCGCCCTTCCTTTTTCAGTAAAGGAGATTCAGCCTGACGCTCTCATTGCTGGTGGTTACAAATGGTTACTAGGACCGTACTCTATAGGAATGGCGTATTATGCAGATACTTTTAATGACGGACAACCCCTAGAATACAATTGGATCAACAGGAAAAATAGTGAAGATTTTAGTCAACTTGTCAACTATCAAGATGAATATCAACCTAAAGCCGATCGTTTTTCTGTAGGAGAGTCTAGTAATTTTATTCTTGTTCCTATGCAAATCAAAGCTATTGAGCAATTATTAGATTGGGGAATTCAAAACATTCAGGAGTATTGTCATACCATTTCTTCAAAGGCGATAGATCAATTACGAGCCAAAGGATGCTTTATCGAAGACGACTCTTATCGTTCTAAACATCTATTTGGAATATATCTCCCTGATCACCTGGATATGGATGTGTTGAAAGCACGCTTTCGCGAAAGCGGAATCTCAGTAGGTATACGTGGAGAAGCTATTAGAGTTGCTCCACACGTATATAATACCGCCGAAGACTTTGAAAAATTTGTTGCTTGTTTTTATTAAAACAAGACACTAAATAATTTTAATGGTCTGAGCAATACCCTACCTTTGCTGTCTAGTAAAATAGACAATCATGAACAAAGATACTTTAGAGCTTTCTAAAGAAGAGATGAGGGAATATGGCTATAGTGTAGTAGATGCTGTAGTTGAACATTATGATACTCTAAATGACAAAAACCCAATAGCTACAGGAAGTCGTAAAGAGATGGATCATCTATTTCTGGAAGAAGCTCCTGAGAAAGCTTCAGATCCAAATGAAGTTTTAGATTTTGTGATTGAAAAAGTCATGAATAAAGGGGCTATCTCAGCGCATCCCAAATTTTTCTCATTCGTTCCAGGCCCTAGCAATTATATAAGCGCTATGGCAGATACTCTTGCAACTGGATATAATGTTTTTTCTGGAGGGTGGTCACAATCACCCCCAGCTGCAGAGTTAGAAATTGTTACTATAAGTTGGCTACTTAAAATCTTTGGATTTCCTGTAAAAAAAGGGGGTGGTATTTTTACTAGTGGTGGATCAATGGCAAATCTAACTGCTATTGTTACTGCTCGTCGTGTCATGTGTGGAGATGATTTTTCCAAAGCTATTATATATTTATCTGATCAAGCACATTCAAGTAATGTAAAGGCAATACGAACTATTGGTTTTAGAAAAGAACAAATACGATTGATTCCAACAGATTCAGAATTTAAATTTTCTACTATAAAATTAAGAAATGCGATTGCAAAAGATCGCTTAGAAGGTTTTCAACCTTTCTGTGTGATCGCAACTGCAGGTACTACAAATACAGGTACTATAGATCCTCTTAAAGAAATTTCTACTATCTGTAAAGAAGAAAAACTATGGTTTCATATAGATGGAGCTTATGGAGGTGCAGCTATTCTTTCTAAAAAAGGAAAAGAACTTCTTAAAGGGATTTCTAAAGCAGATTCTATTACTGTTGATCCTCATAAATGGTTTTTCCAACCTTATGAAATGGGGTGTTTATTAATACGTAATCACAAATATCTTAAAAGTACGTTTCTAGAAAAACCTGAATATCTAAGAGATATAGAAGGTAACGAATCAGAAATTAATTTTTACGATCACGGTGTTCAACTTACTCGTCGCTTTAGAGCATTAAAATTTTATATGTCTCTTAAAACCTTTGGATTAAAAGCTTTTAGGAATGCTGTCACGTACAATATAGAGCTTGCTGAAAAAACAGAGCGATTACTACGCAAAAGTTCTAAATGGGAGATCGTTTCTCCAGCGACATTGGCTATCATAAATTTCAGATATAATCCTATTGGAAATGAATTTTTGGAAAAAGAACTAGATGCTTTAAACCAAAAAATATCAAAGAGTGTAGTCGCATCAAAAGAAGCCTTTTTAGTCACCACAATCCTTAATGGCCAAGTAGTACTTAGAATGTGTTTGATAAATCCTCGTACTACATTTCAAGATATTAAAGATACACTAGCTCTTTGCGAGCAATTTGCTTAAAGAATTATACTTTTCTGATTTCGCGAAAGCATAAAAACCCAACACAAATATGCTGGGTTTTTCAATGATTATACTTTATTGACTTTCATAAGCTGTTAGCACATCAAGATCTGCTTCATGTTTTTTAAGTTTTTTATCATAATCTTTATAAATAAACTTTGAAAAGAATACCATAAAAACTAGTATTACTCCAAAAACAATAGCCGAATGACCTATTTTCTCTGGAGTTTGAAAAACATCAACCCCTTTTGCCCATTTTAAAAAAGCAAGTCCCGCAACACATAACCAAACGGCAACAATAGGCATATCATATATAGCTGTATGAGCTGTATGTACTCTAAACTTTGCAATCTCTTTTTGTAACTGGATAAGGCTAAGCTTTCCATAATCTATCTTTTTCAGAACACTATGTTGAAAATAAGAAAAAATCATAGCACCAGAAGCTACCAAAAGCATGCCGATATATGGAAAAGAATCTCTTACAAAATAGATCATACCTAGAGATATAACTGCATATATTAATGCCATATTTTTTCCTGCAATTGAAATTTTCAAAAGTTGATCAAAGCCAGTTTTGGCTTTATTGAACTCTAGCATTTTAATTTTTTCTTCATTGATACGCACACGTTTTTCTAATGTATCCATATCTTTTTTCCAAATATTTTTTATATCGTCTATATTCATAATTTTAATTTTTAGAAGATGAAAGTTCTTGTTTCCATCGATTTTTAATACGACTTATTTTGGTCGCTACATTGGTTTTAGTAATCCCCAAGATGTCTGCAATTACCTCATACTCTTTATCTTCCAAATAAAGAAACATTAAAGCCTTATCAAATTCATTAAGTTCTGACAATAATGTACGTAGCATATCTTGCTCATAACTCCTTTCACTAGTCTCAGGAGCTGCTGTAAACTCAAGTAATCCTGTATCTAGTCGTACAGTTTTTCCTTTTATTTTAAACGTTTTACGATAATGTGAGATGGCTACATTCATTGAGATTCTATACAACCATGTGGTCATTGCATAGGTATCATTATAGGTGTCTAGAGATTTCCAGATCTGAATTAAAATTTCCTGCTCTAGATCTTTTTTATTTTCATTGTCTGCACAATACATCGTGATCACTTTATATAAAATGCCTTTATGCTTCTCAATGATATTAATAAATGTGGCTTTCTTACTCAAGCTGTTTTCACCTTATGGTTTACTCTATTATTCGCAGTAGATTTTAAAAAATCACAAGAAGCTAAAAAAAATTGAATTTTTTATTAATTTCACATGAGTCTTCCCTCCTAATAAGGCGCTGTGCTGAGCTTGCCGAAGTAAGGGCTAGGGAGGTGTTATCATTAAGAATACTCTTCAATAGGAGGCAATCCACTTTCCTGAAACTTTATCACATAATCTTCTAAAACGCGATATACATTTTCAAAATCATTCATAATCTGATCATCAGAAAATCGAAGAACACGTATTTCTAATTCATTAAATCGTTTTGTTTTCCTGACATCTTTTTTCCATACTTCTTGGATTTCGTGTGAATACCCATCACACTCTATCACAAGTTGTAGTTTATTACAGAAAAAGTCTGCTATATATTCATCTATAGGTTTTTGTCTGTGGAAATCATACCCATACAATTGTTTTCTTTTCAAACATTGCCACATTTTAATCTCAGATTTTGTCGCATTATTTCTCAATTGACGCGCAAATTCTGTGAGTTTTGGGTTGTATTTTATGATCATAGTTAAATATATACAATTTTACATAGTCTATAACTTCCTTCCTAGAAAGGAGGGACTGAGGGAGGTGTGTTAACTATATAGTATTATTTATCAAACGACACACCCCTTACTCCCCTCTTATTAGAGGGGAAACTGTTATGGGAGAATATTCATAGGAGTCTTCCCTCCTAAGAAGGCGCTGTGCTGAGCTTGCCGAAGTAAGGGCTAGGGAGGTGTGAAAAAAGCTATTCTTCATACCAATCTTGAAAACACACTCCTTACTCCCCTCTTACTAGAGGGAAACTGTTATGAAAATATTCTAGAATAATTTGCGATTGAGTCTTCCCTCCTAGAAAGGTTTATGCTGAGCTGAGGGATTGAGGGAAGTGTTTAAAATTGTATTCATTCTATTAAAATTATTGCCTTTCATATGCAGTAAGCGCATCCAAATCTGAATTAATATCTCCTGTTCAAGATCTTTTGGTATTACGATTTACTCTATTATTCGCAGTAAATTTTAAAAAAAAGAGCTTGATTTTGATAAGTATGCTTTCGCGAAAGATATCACTAATACTACAAATTAATCGTTCCAAAGATCCAATTACGCTTTTTGAAAGATTATTGACTAATTGTATATTTATGCCCTCTTTAAAATCAATTTTTTATGAAAAAAGTATTCCTGCTATTTTTTGCTATGACAGTACTCTATAGTTGCAACAACGACGACAACGATACTACTGAACCCGAATCAGGAATTCCTGAAACTGATTTAATGGCAGAAAGACAAATAGCCATCAATACCCTTACTAATGAAGGCTTAGTAAAAACATGGAAGATTGACCAAGCTACTTTAACAAATGCTTCTGGAACTTTTGATATCTCAGAAAATTTTAATGTGCAAGATGATGAGTTTCGTTTTTCTGGTGGGATCACAGATTTAAGTCTAGAATGGAGACAAAGCCACAGGATTAATACAGTTGCAACAACAGCACCAGAAACCCTAGTAGATCATTATCTTGCACCAGAAAATTATCCGTTTAGTTTTACAGAAGGAAGTAGCACAATGTTATCAAGCATAGATGGAAACTTCACATTTGGAATCATAGATGAAAACTCCATCACAGGACGTATTTTATTTAATGAATCATCTGAAATTATGGATATTACTTTAAATCAAAAAACAGCTTCAGATTTTCCAAGTGTACCAACAAGCACGCTCAATTTTGAGAATGTGTTTACCTATAACTCTAATGCTATTCAAGGTTTTGCGCCTGGTATGATTGGTTCATACTCGGACAATAGTTTGTTTATTGTGAATCGTGAGGATTCATTTAACTCAACTGGAATTAACCCTGAACGTATCCTAAAATATAATCTAGATACTAATGAATCTTCAGAAAGATTGTTTTTTAATAGCGATTTTGTCTCAAAGCAATTGCATATTAGTAATAATGAATTATTTGCTGTTGGAGGGCAATTTATAAATAGCTATGATATAGATTTAGAAAATGACCCAGATACTCAAAGTCATGGGATTGAAAATTTTTGTCCTCTTATCAATGAAACCATTGAAGGTATAACAAGACACGGAATGGCTGTCCAAAATGATGATATATATATAATAGGAGGAAGTTTATCAAATAGGAATCCAATTACTGTTATTAATAATGAATGTCCAATAATTGCAAATACCATATATAAGTGGAATATACTTACGCAAACATTAACAGAATTTGCTTTTTTACCATCTCCTATTTTTTATGGAAGAGGTACTATTATAAACAATAACTTATATGTGTTTGGAGGACGGCAATATTTTTTGGGGGAAGGAGAAATATATGATACCATATATATAGTAAATCTTGAGACAGGAGAAGTAGAAACTCAGAATTTACCTTTTCCCATAGATACTCCCTTTGTAGACAAGTATGATTCTCTTATTTATGTTGGGGGGCAAACTGAAATTACAGATGCAGATGAAACACAAATCGGTTATGACTTTACCCTTGGTGTTTTTGATACTCAAACCAATACATATACTACACTCGATACCAATCTTACTCAGGAAAACCCTTTTGACACAATACACCAAATGTGTATTTTTAATGATGCCCTTTATATTCTATTTGGTTCCCAAAATAATGATAACGATCCTGATGAATTAGATACATGGGATATTAAAAGAGTAAGTCTTAATTAAAAATTATTTTCAAAAGTTACTTTTGAAATTTAGTAAATTACTTCGGGGCAAGCTCACGAGGTAGTTATACGAAACTGAATTTTAATTTCGAAGCAAGCCTCGGGGTATTAAACCCTTTGGCGGCGCCAATAAAAGTAGAATACACGCTATTTTATAATCATCATTAAATGCACACAATTTTCACACATCTCTTAATACCTTCTTATTATAGGAAAAACTATTATTCTTTCAAACTCAAATCACACACCCCTAACCCCTCTTACTAGAGGGGAACACTTGGATGTAAAAAAACAAAAACCTAATCGTTAATTTTCTATATACGCTTTCGCGAAAGCGTAATTACCTCTTATCTTTGTTATAAATTAATTCTCACGTGAGTAAAACATCGCTCTCGAAACACCTTGCACAGTCTCAGCAACTCCTGAAACTGCAGAATACTATTGCTCAAAACCATAGAAGTATCCATGCAAAAGGTCTTATAGGTTCTGCTTTATCCTATACTGTTAGTGCTGTTTTTGAAGAGATAGAACGCCCAATACTTCTTATTCTTAACGATAAAGAAGAGGCTGCGTATTACCTAAATGATCTCGAGCAATTACGTAAAGAAGTAAACGTATTATTCTATCCAGGAAGTTATAGAAGACCCTATCAAATAGAAGAAACCGACAATGCCAATGTACTCTTACGTGCCGAGGTTTTGAATCGGATTAATAGCCGTAAAAAGTCAGCATTGATTGTCACCTATCCAGATGCGCTATTTGAAAAAGTAGTCACACGTAGAGAATTAGATAGACAAACCTTAAAAGTAAGTGTAAGCGATAAGTTATCTATCGATTTTATAAATGAGATGCTTTTTGAGTATCACTTTAAGCGTGTTGATTTTGTTACTGAACCAGGTGAATTTTCGGTACGTGGAGGAATCGTAGATGTGTTTTCTTTTAGTCATGATGAACCCTATCGTATTGAGTTTTTTGGAGATGAGGTAGATAGTATTCGTACGTTTGATGTAGAAACACAACTCTCATCTGATCAAGTAAAAAAAATATCAATCATGCCTAACGTGGAAAACAAGGCATTAGAAGAAAAACGAGATACCTTCCTTAAATATATTGCTAGTAATACACTGGTTTTTATTAAAAACCGATCTCTATTTTACGATCGAATTGATAAAAATTTCGCGAAAGCAGAAGAAGCATTTACGCATCTATCATCAGATATAAAACATGCGACACCTTCTGAATTATTCTGCACTGGTGATGTATTAAAATCTCAATTAGAAAGTTTTCAAACGATAGATATCAGCACATCAGTTACCGATGTAAAAATAAATACCCTCGTAGTATATAATCAACAACCACAACCGTCATTTAATAAACAATTTGATTTATTGATTCAAAACCTAAATGACAATCATAACGCTGGATATAAAAATTATATCTCCTGTGTAAGTGA
The DNA here is from genome assembly GCA_964474345.1 of uncultured Flavobacteriaceae bacterium. GTDB lineage: Bacteria > Bacteroidota > Bacteroidia > Flavobacteriales > Flavobacteriaceae > Dokdonia. The sequence continues at coordinate 17,990 of CAYYSK010000012.1, read as the reverse complement.
GCAACAAGCGAAGCGTTTTCGAGATATTTTTGACGACGCGCAAACCGATGTCGCTCCTTATGAAACGGTAGTAATTTCCTTATATCAAGGATTTATAGATAACGATCTCAAAATAGCACTCTATACAGATCATCAGATTTTTGAACGGTATCATAAATTCAACCTTAAAAATGGATATGCAAAAAAGCAAGCCATTACACTCAAGGAATTAACCAATCTTAAAGTGGGTGACTATGTAACGCATATTGATCATGGGATTGGAAAATTTGGCGGACTTCAAAAGATAGATGTAGAAGGTAAAAAGCAAGAAGCTATAAAACTTGTATACGGAGAACGAGATATTTTGTATTTAAGCATTCACTCATTACATAAAATCACCAAGTTTACGGGTAAAGATGGAAAAGCACCACAAATCTATAAACTAGGAAGTCAGGCGTGGAAAAAATTAAAAGCCAAAACAAAATCACGTGTTAAGCACATTGCTTTTAACCTCATCAAGCTCTATGCAAAACGTAGGTTACAAAAGGGGTTTGCTTTTGGACCAGACACCCACATGCAGCACGAACTTGAAGCGAGTTTTATCTATGAAGACACGCCTGATCAAAGTACCGCTACCGAAGCTGTAAAACGAGACATGGAAAGTGATCGCCCTATGGATAGACTTGTCTGTGGTGATGTTGGGTTTGGAAAAACAGAAGTAGCGATACGAGCTGCTTTTAAAGCAGTAGATAATGGTAAGCAAGTAGCTATTCTAGTTCCTACAACTATTCTAGCATTTCAACATGCAAAAACCTTTAGAGAGCGCCTTCAAGATTTTCCTATTCGTGTAGAATACCTCAACCGTTTCCGTACAGTAAAACAAAAACGAGAAGTGCTAGAAGGACTAACCAATGGCTCCGTAGATATTGTGATAGGAACACATCAACTTACCAGTAAAAATGTAAAATTCAAAGACCTAGGACTTCTGGTTATAGATGAAGAACAAAAGTTTGGTGTCGCTGTCAAAGACAAACTTAAAACCATAAGTGAAAATGTAGATACATTAACTCTCACGGCAACTCCAATTCCAAGGACATTACAATTTAGCCTAATGGCCGCTCGTGATTTAAGTACTATTACTACACCACCACCTAATCGTTATCCTATAGAAAGTAGTGTGATTCGTTTTTCTGAAGAGGCTATACGAGATGCTGTGAGTTATGAGATACAACGAGGCGGTCAAGTATTCTTTATCCACAATCGTATAGAAAATATCAAAGAAGTCGCAGGACTTATACAACGATTGGTTCCTGATGCAAAAGTAGCTGTAGGACACGGGCAAATGGAAGGTAAAAAATTAGAAAGTCTTATGCTTTCATTTATGACAGGGGAATTTGATGTACTCGTTTCTACTACGATTGTAGAAAGTGGTCTTGATGTACCAAATGCCAATACCATTTTTATAAACAATGCCAATAATTTTGGGCTTTCTGATCTTCATCAAATGCGTGGTCGTGTAGGTCGAAGTAATAAAAAGGCCTTCTGTTATTTTATCACGCCACCCTACAGTGCTATGACCGAAGATGCTCGTAAACGTATCTCTGCATTAGAACAGTTTTCTGTGCTTGGAAGCGGGTTCAACATTGCAATGAAAGATCTTGAGATTCGTGGTGCTGGAGATTTATTAGGTGGTGAACAAAGCGGTTTCATTAATGAAATAGGATTTGACACCTATCAAAAAATCTTAAATGAAGCCATTGAAGAACTTAAAGAAAATGAGTTTAAGGAATTGTATGAAGGTGATAACGCTTTCGCGAAAGCAAATAAAGATTATGTAAAAGACACCGTGATTGATACTGATTTTAGTTTGCTCTTCCCAGATGATTATATTAATAACATCTCGGAACGTCTCAACTTATACACTCAACTTAACGAAACCAAAAACGAAACAGAACTTGCTATTTTTGAAACTACTCTTATAGATCGTTTTGGAGCATTACCTGATCAAGCAAAAGATTTATTAAACTCTGTTCGCATTAAATGGATTGCTACAAAAATAGGGCTTGAAAAAGTAGTTATGAAGAATGATAAGTTTATAGGGTTCTTTATTTCAGATCAAGCGTCTGACTTCTATCAGAGTGATGCTTTTACACGTGTACTCCAATTTGTACAGGAATATGCGTATCGCGTAAAATTGGAAGAAAAGAAAACACGTAACGGTTCTAGATTATTACTCAAATTTGGAGATGCAACTTCTATTCAGGGAGTATTTGAAATATTGCGCCCTTTCCTAAATGAAAAATCATAAGTTTCACCAGTTATAGTAACCTAAAGTATTCTAGTATATCTTTTTTACTATAAATGAGTAGTGTAACGAGAGGAATCATATTCTCTCACTACACTACTCATTTATAATTAAGAATTAATTGTAAGACCCCTTACTATCACTCTTAGTAAACTTTATTTTTAAGGATCAGTGCCCTATATAATCATTAATTACTACCAGCTTCAATTATAGTCTCGGCTACTTGTAGATTAGGCCAAAATAAAGTATGCCTATTTAGTAAGATAAAGTTACCTCCATCATCCCATACAATAGGTAATAAATCTCTTTCTAGAGCTTCAGTAACATAAAATTCGGCATAATCCAAACGTTCTTGCAAGCTATTTTGTGTTACTGCTCCCCATTCGCCCAAAATAATTGGTCGCTGTTCTTCAACGATCCATTTATTTCTTATACGGTCAAATTCTTGCCTTAAATCTTCTCTATCCGACTCAGTACCCCATGATATTTGACCTTCTAAAGCAAACAGAAAAGGAAAATAAGTATGTAAAGATATAATCACATTAGGATCATTATTAGGAATGACTAAATTATCCATTGCTACCGGAACAGTGCTTGCTGCATAAGAAGAAATAAGAAGGTGTCTATTTGTATTATTTCCTCCTGTCGCTCTAATAGCTTCATGACATACACTATGTAAGTTGTTTAATGTAGTGCGCTCTGCAGCTGTACCACCGTTCCATTCATTTGGAGTTCCAATTACTCTTGGTTCATTAAGAGGCTCAAAAATTAATTTATCTCCATAGTTTCTAAAACGTTCTGCAATTTGAGTCCATAAACTACTTAATCTAGGAGCCACTTCTTCAAAATTATTTGGATTAGGTCCTGCCCACTCTTCTTCATGATGTGTGTTCAGAATTACATGCATATCATTGAGAAGAGCATAGTTTACTATGGTTTGAATCCTATCTAAATAGTCTTCCTCTAGAGCAAATGGCTCTGAATTGCCAAGATGAAAGTCCCAAGTAACTGGTATACGTAATGTCTTAAATCCTAAATCAATTACTTCATCAATAATCTCTTCAGAAGGTAAAGGATTCCCCCATAGGGTTTTGTCTCTGTCAGTAACATCAAAACTATTTCCTAAGTTCCATCCAACACCCATCTCAGAAACCAATTGAAAGGAGTTAATATCTCTTATAATCCCTGCGATTTCTTCAACGCCTGTATCATCATCCGTAGATTCCTCTTCCTGTTGTTGTCCATCAAGATCTGGAGATATCGTAGTAATTTCAGGATCTGAACTACTACATGCAAAGACCAATGATACTAATAAAGTAATTATTAAGTAAGGGGTTATATTAAATTTCAAGTTTTTCATATTCAAGTATTTTTTATTCAAAAAAAGTAATAATCTATATATTATACCAGAAACATATGTTGTATTACTATCATAAATGTATTATTAAATTTCTCTTTTAACCATTAATTATAGATTATTTATCAAAACAAACGGCATTTATTTTATAAGATTATATTCTATGAATTGAATGAAGTCTATTATTCTTAGCAATAAGAAAATATTCTTTATTTTAATCATTTTAAAGTCCTTTACATCACCCGGAGCATATAATCCGCTTACTCTTGCAGGTTTTGCTTCAAAATTTCCAGTTCCATCTCCTTTTAGATAAAGGCCACTCCCAGCATCAACTCTTGGTATTTCAACTTCTGAACTGTATAAATTACCCATCACTCTTTCTTATTTCATTAAAGAGCTAGATAAAAGAGATTTTAAATAGAATACTCTTCAAAAGTGTTTTCTTGATTCCCAATTTCTAAAATCAATTTTACCAAAATCTTCTCAAATTCTATAAGTGTTTCCTCGGTGATATTACTATCTCTATTGATTGTAAATGGCATAAATCCATTTTTTAATTTTTTAAGTGAGATAATTCCCGCCTTCGCTGGGAAAGTAATCTTATTAGATTTATAGAGCATATACGTATATAAGAGAATTTGAAATGCTTTTTCATATTTTCCTTCTGGCGCTAATAAATCCTCCCAATCTTTTATAATAAGATTTCCCTTATCTACACTTCCCGATTTATAATCTATGATACGAATTTCATTATTTCTAAACTCTATTCTATCGGCTGTTCCTTTTAAAATTGTTACATAGGGGAGTTTAGTGCTTTGTAATGGTGTTTTTAACTGCTGTTCTAATTGGATTACCTGTATCGTGTCTCCTTTTAGAATAGATTGTTTTTCAAATTTTAAAAAATTAGTAATATACCGTTGAATAACTTCATATATAATCAAGTTTTTACCTTTAGAAAGATTCATTTTAGTATACATAAAATCAAATTGAGCCTTTATAACGGGTTCAATTTTTAAAGTCATAGTATCTATATGTTCTATAGTCAAAGGCGTATTTAGATATGGTTTATATAAAAACTCTAAAGCATCATGAATAATTGTTCCCATGGTGTTTGCAGCGACTACTTCTTCTACTTGATCTAACTCTTGTATGCCTAATACATACTTATAATAAAAATGTAATGGATTACGTAAATAAGTTGATAAAGAAGAAGGAGATAAACCTGAAGCAAATAATTTTTTTAAAGTATCTACGACCGCTTCAGTTTTATCTATAGTTTGTACTAAAGATTTTGGAATACTAAGAGCAGGTGTGGCTATTTGATGATGAATTTTATGTAGTCCTTCTAATTCTAATTGGAGAAGAAATCTACTTTTTTCTGTACTACCAATTCCTTCAGAAGCTGAGGTGTAAATAAGATGTATGTTTTCAGATCGATGTAATAATCTATAAAAATGATAGGCGTATACAGCATCTTTTTCTTGATAGGTAGGTAGCTTATATATATACTTTAAGTCATAAGGGATATATGAATTACTACTTTTTCCAGCTGGCAAAATGCCTTCGTTGAGAGAAGTAATAATGACATTCTTAAAATCTAATAATCTAGACTCTAACATACCCATGATTTGTAATCCTTGATGCGGATCTCCTTGTAAATCGATTGTCTCTGATGATATAGTATCTCTATAAAACCTGATTAACATGGGGATATCTTCAATGTATTTATAAGTGCTATTAAGCGTAAGTAATTTATTAAAGGTTTTATAAAAACCATATAAGTATTCTAAATTAAGAGCATCTTGAGATGGGTCTAATGTATTTTTGAGAATATCTATAAGTGCTAGGCAATTCTCAATAGCCTTTATTGAATTGCCTTCCCATTTACTAAATAAAATATGTAATTTTTGAGATATTTTAGGCAAATCTATAAGTTCAGGAATATCTTCAATTTTGAGATATACTGTATTTGAATTTTGAATAGCAACAATGATTTTTTCTGCTTGATCAGATAGTAATTTATTCAGTACGGGTTGCTGTAAAAGTGTGATTACATTTTTGTAATAAAATCCTTTTTTATTTTGTTCCTTTTTAAGTGTAAAAAAATGTTCAAAAAGAGAGGCTAAAGGAGTTTGCCTTAGGGGAATTCCCATAGTAACATTAATATTTTTGATGCTATTGGGTAATGCATTGATTATAGGAAGTAATAAACTTTCATCTCCTAAAACAAGAACGGTCTCGTTAAGTTGTTCTTTGGAATAGGTCGTAAGTAAATTCCCTACATGCTTTGCAAGTTGTAACCCTTGTGTTACCTCGGTAATTGTAATCTGTTTTTGAATGTTGTAATGTGTATAGATAGATTCAAAAGAATTGGATTTAAAATATGACCAATTCTTTATATGACCTCTCATAAATAAAGAAGCTTCATGAGAAGTGTTTTGCATAAAGTGAGATTCTGCATCCCAATAGATTTTACTATTTCCTGTTGCAAGCAATGCTTGAATAAGGTGTTGTTCAGATGTATTAAGAGCATTAAATCCAAGGAAAACATGTTTTTTACGAATATTATTATGGATATAATGTTCTATATCTTCGGCTGCTTTACGATAAATAAGACCTTGATGTGCTGTATTTGCTTCTAATAGAATAGATGTAAAATGAGTATAATACTCAGGAAGTAATTTCCAGAACTTTAAATAATTTTTAACAAGTAAAGTTGACTCTTTCTCATTAGACCAGTGATTTAAATCTTGTATAGCACCTAAGTAATCAAAAAAAGATTTGTGATCTACAAGATATCTGTCTATTTCATTAAAATCCCCTAATATAGTTTGTGCCCAACCATAAAATATTGAGAATGACTCTTTATCTTCTTGTGGAGTAATTTGCGTGTAAGCTTCATAAAGCGCAAAAACTTGATCAGTTTGAGATGCTTGTTTTAATCCAGATAAATACTCTATAAATTCTTCTATGCTATAGATTTCTGGAGAAAAGATAGATTTTTTTAAATGTTTGGATATTGTATTACGAAGAAAGTTTCCTGCACGTCTGCTAGGAACAATAAATGCAATAGAAGAGAGATCTTCTTGTTCTTTTAAAGAAATAGTAACGACATCTTCTATAAATGATTGCATAGATCTAAAGTAATTACTTCTGTAGAAAATAAGTAATGTATTTTTTAAAAATGATTATTATATGTATAAAAAAAGCTTCGCATTTGCGAAGCTTTTTAAAATATTATGTTTTTTCTATTACTTAAGAATAGAAAGCTCTACACGTCTGTTTTCTTGACGACCAGCAGCAGTTTTGTTAGAAGCAATTGGTCTAGCTTCTCCAAATCCTTGTGATTCTAAACGAGAAGAAGAGATACCTTTTCCAGTTAAATAATTTCTTACTGAAGCAGCTCTTTCGTTAGAAAGGTTTAAGTTGTAAGCATCACGACCTCTATCATCTGTATGACCTTCAATTAAGAAACGAGTCTTAGGATATTCATTCATGATTTTTGCAACATTATCAAGAGTAGCATATGATTCAGTACGGATACTTGCCGCGTTGTAATCAAAAAGAACTGATTTAAACTGTACGTTAAGTTCGTTAAGAACTTCTACAGATACTTCAGGACATCCATTATTTGCTACAGTACCTGCAACATCTGGACATTCATCATCTTTATCTAATACACCATCACCATCTTTATCTTGGTAAGGACATCCATTATTTGCACGTGGACCAGCTTCATTTGGACAACCATCTTCAGAATCTTTGATACCATCACCATCAGCATCTGGACAACCACCTAGGGCAGCAGTACCAGCTACAGTAGGACATGCATCTTTAGGATCAGGAATACCATCACCATCAGTGTCAGGACATCCTTCAAACTCAGCAGTACCAGCTACAGTAGGACACGCATCTTTAGAATCTTGGATACCGTCTCCATCAGAATCAGGACAACCATCAAATTCAGGAATACCTGCAACCTCTGGGCATGCATCATCTTTATCATATATACCATCACCATCAGTATCTTTTCCTCCAAAAGAGAATCCTACTGAAGCAGAATGTTGGAAATGTCTGATACCTCTATCATCTTCAAAAGCGTGCTTATAAAGTGATTGAAGACCAATGTTAAAGCTTTCTGATAACCAGAAACGTACTCCAACACCTCCGTTAGCAGTTCCAAATCCTGGAGTTCCTCCAGTAGTTTGACTATCTAACCAAGTATAACCAGCTCCTACTTTTACATAAGGATCAAGCCATTTACTAGAAATAAGTTCTTTAAGACTGTATGATACAGCACCATCTACAGCATAATGTTGTAATTCATTTATAGGAGTACTATCACCTAATTTATCAATTCTGTTTAATGTTCCAGTTACTCCAACTACAAACCCATCACCAACATATCTAGAAATGTTAACGTAAGATACAGAAGGAAGAATGTTCCAGTGATCATTTACATTATAGAATTCTTCAAATACATTTCCTCTGATCTCAAGGTTTGTTCCAGCTTGACGAGCATTGTCTCCAACAGGATAAGTGTCAATAGCATTGGCACCGACACTGATTGCCCAAGGGTTATTTTGGTCTTGTGCATTCACTGATCCGATTACCATGATCAGAAGCGAAGCAACTAAAAATCTGCTAAGATGTTTCATTGTTTATTCTTAATTTTAAGTGTTAATTAAAAGCAAAAGTAAGTTGTTAAAACTAATCAACAAAGATAAAAGTACTAAAATTTTAGAAAATGTATAGTACTCTAGTGTAAAGAATGTTAATTAATAACGCTTAATTCTTTTCCAACTTTTGTAAATGCATGGATAGCTTTGTCGAGATGTGTAATGTCATGTGCAGCACTCAGTTGTACACGTATACGGGCTTTACCTTTAGGTACAACCGGAAAAAAGAACCCTATAACATAGATTCCTTCTTCTAATAAAGCATCTGCCATTTTTTGAGAAAGTTTGGCATCATATAACATAACAGGAACTATAGCAGAATCTCCATCTATAATGTCAAATCCAGCTTTTTTCATTCCTTTTTTGAAATATATAGTGTTGAATGCTAGCTTATCTCGTAAAGATGTATTACTCTCTAACATCTCAAAAACTTTAATAGAAGCTCCAACAATTGCAGGGGCTAGAGAATTTGAAAAAAGGTAAGGTCTACTACGTTGTCTTAAGATTTCTATAACTTCCTTTTTTGCAGTAGTATAACCTCCCATTGCACCTCCCAATGCTTTTCCTAAAGTACCAGTGATGATGTCAATTCGACCCATAACGCCTTTTTCCTCTAAAGTACCTCGTCCAGTTTCTCCTATAAATCCTGCCGAATGACATTCATCTATCATCACAAGTGCATCATATTTATCTGCTAGATCACATATTTGATCTAGAGGAGCTACAAGTCCATCCATAGAGAAAACTCCATCAGTGACAATAATCTTATGACGTGCTCCAGCTTCATTTGCTTTTTTGAGTTGTTCTTCTAAATCTTGCATATCATTATTTTGGTAACGATAGCGAGCAGCTTTACATAAACGTACACCATCTATTATAGATGCGTGATTTAATGAATCTGAAATAATAGCATCCTCTGCTGTTAATAAAGGCTCAAAAACACCTCCATTTGCATCAAATGCTGCTGCATATAATATAGTATCCTCAGTGCCATAAAAATTTGCAATCTTTTCCTCTAACTCTTTATGTATATCCTGAGTACCACATATAAAACGTACTGAACTCATTCCAAACCCATGAGTATCCATAGCATCCTTTGCAGCTTGGATAACTTCTTTATTTGAAGAAAGTCCTAAGTAGTTGTTTGCACAGAAATTAATAACCTCTTCTCCCGTTGAGATTTTAATAACAGCATCTTGTGGCGAAGTGATGATGCGTTCTTTTTTATAAAGTCCTGCCTCTTTAATGGAAGCAAGTTCATTTTGTAAGTGCTCTTGTATTTTTCCGTACATGGATTTTTATTTTTTACAAATGTATAGATTTATTATACCATTTAGAGTAACTATTATTATACCTTAATAACAGTTACTTCTTTGTTTATATATATTAAAAAAAGATGTTTTACAGTCATTCCCATTTCCTCAAGTAAGTTTGCATATTGTTGTATTTGATATGCATGATTTTCTGATGGAATACCTGTTTTATAATCCATAATAACAGCACCACCATCTTTAAGAATTTCTATGCGATCAGGAATATATAGTGTACCATCAGAAGAGAGTATTTGTCGTTCATTATATACAGTGTGTACACGAGTGAAGTATAGTTGCAATTCAAGATGATTTAAAACATTAGAAAGGACCTCTGTGATTTTTTCTTTTTCTTTTATAGAAATAATCCCTTCTAATATGGCTTCTTGAATGACATGATCTAGATCTTGACGATCTATAATTTTTGCCATAAGTTCATGAACTAAATTTCCATATGTAATTGCATGTTGTCGCTCTTCGTTCCATAAGAAACCAGCTTTGGTAATTGTATAGATATTATGAGATTCTTTTGAGGAAGATATAAAAGGGATGCTTACAATCTCCTTATCCTTATCAATAGTCTTTGTTTCCTTTATATGTTCTTTTCCATATATATAAGATAGGCCAGGCCCATTCCAAGTATCTGTGTGTTTAAGGAAGGAAACAAATAACTCACTAAATGTTTTTGGAGTATTGCTTTCGCGAAAGCGTGATAAGACATATACCCTTTCTACAGTTCTTGTGAGAGCAACATATAATATATTTATCGCATCAAACTGTTGTTGTGATGTGCGTTCTTCATATAAGAATGCTCCGTGATCACTGTATTGTGAAAGATCAGTTTTATGCCCAACTAATAGGTGTTCAAAACCGGCAAAGTGAGAAGCTTCTGTAGGATACCAATGGTGCTCATTTCGGTTATTATATAGTTCTGAATCTGCATATGGATAAATGACAACATCAAACTCAAGACCTTTGGATTTATGAATACTCATAATTTGTACGGCATCACTTTGTGGAGGAGCTACAATACTTAGGGTATCTTTTTTTTCTTCCCAATAATTTAAAAATCCAATAAGTCCATTATTGTTTTTTTGAGTGTATTCAAAGACTGTATTGAGATATGCAAATAAATATGCATCTGCTTCTCTTTTTAAATGAAAGACACGCACCATATATTCGATGCCTTCATAGAGACTTAAAGATTCAAAAACAGCAGGCGAAAAATAAATACCTCTTTCTTCCAATCCTTTTATAAATTCTTGCGTTGGTACTTTTGCCCATTGCTCATAAAAACTATGGACATCTTGTATCTCAAATTTATCAGCAAGAAAAGAAAGTAACTTTAAAGTGATTTGTGGAGTATTGGGCTGAAGTTGCAACTCTAGTAAAGCATGTATGAATCGAACTGAAGCAGCACTATTTATTAAAAGACTCTCAGAAGAAACTACATTGACCTTATGTGCTGTTAAATATTGTGCAATATGAGCTCCGTGTTTATTATTTCGAGTTAGAATACAGATATCACTTTTAAGGTATCCTTGTTCAGAAACAGTATTGATAATTTTTAATACTTCTGCTGGATAGATGTCATCTGCTTCTTGTAGTGTTGTTGCCTCTATAAATTTTATGGAAACAAGACCTCCTTCTTGATGATTGTATTTTTGATTATTGTCAGCCTTATATATAGAGGTATAGATCGAATCTGAAAAGAACTCAGAAATATAGGTAAAGAAGTTATTATTAAAATTGATAATTTCAGAATAACTTCTATAATTTGTGTCTAATTGTTTGATAGCAACATCATCAACAGAAAATGGATGTATGTCTTGAGCAAGATCGATAAATTGCTCGGCCTTTCCTCCTCTCCATCGATAAATAGCTTGTTTAGGATCTCCTACAATTAACAAGCTATTTTTGACAGTATCGATGCTGTCACTTGAAATCGCATTTTCGATTAAGGGAACAAGATTGTGCCATTGTACCACAGAAGTATCTTGAAACTCATCTATAAAGTAATTAGTATACCGCTCACCGATACGTTCATATATAAAAGCAGCTGGTTGATCTTTTAGAGATTTATAAATAAGAGCATTAAAGTCTGAGATTAAGAGAATATTCTCGTCTTCTTTAATCTTTTGAAGTTCATTATTGATTAATTGTAAAACAGATAATGGAACTATTTTTTTTGCAAATTCTGTGATGAGTTGGAATTTATAAAATAGTTGTTTGGTTTCTTTAAAGCAATGAATCAATTGATCTCTTATACTATCTATATCATCTTTTATGGATTGCTTTTCTGCTTTTTTATAAAAAGTATACGCATCTATATCTTGTTTCCACTTAGCTTTATAATCTAGTTCAAGAGTAGGTTTTTGTAGTTTAAGAAGATGGTTGTAAAAATATTTTCCAGTAAAATGTGTTTCATCAAGACTCAGACTATGAATGAGTTCGAGATGTTGGGTAGCACTATTTTTTATTTTCGCTTTAAGCGAAATTTCAAGATCGCTCAACACCTTTTTTAAAGAAGTAAAATCTTCAAGAGTTTTTGCCTGTAATTGCTCTACATATAATGCATCATTTTCACTAGCGAGTAAACGAGCAATTTCATTAAGATCTCTTGTAATATCCCAACTTTTATCATCATCTGCTTTTTGAAGTGCAAATTCAACTAAGATATCTGTGATTTGCTTATTTTGACCTGCAGCATCTATAAGTGCATCTACCGCTCGTGCATGAAGTGTTTTACTATCAAGTGATACTTCAAAGTTGCCAGAGATTTCAAGATCTTTAGAAAACATTCTAAGAATACGATGTGTCAAAGTATCTATAGTCACTACATCAAAAGCAGCATAGTTATGTAGTATGGCATTAAGAACTTGAGATGCTTTTTTAGAAATTTCTTTTGGATGTACTTGAATCTCTTCGGAGATTTGATACAACATAATAGGAAGATCATCTTTAGAAACATCATACATACTAAAAGCATGCAATGTTTCTAGGATACGTTCTTTCATTTCTTTTACAGCTTTATTTGTAAAAGTAATTGCGAGAAGCTGTCTATATTTTTTTGGATGATCACTCGTAAGAAGTGTTGTGACGTATGCTTTTACAAGACTGTATGTTTTTCCAGATCCTGCCGATGCATTAAGTACCGTTAAGCTATGTGAAGGTAACATCGGTTTACTTCCTTTTATGATTTAAAATCACCTTAAAAGCAATTGTGTATTTTATGAAGATACTTATAAGGGCTATAAAGATAGAAAAGCTACTCGACAACGAATAGCTTTTCTAAACAAACCTAACTAACCAACTTAAAATGTAAGAAAAAGTGTATGTTATACTAAGAATAACATGGTCTTACATATATCTAAGACGGAAGTATTTGAAAAGGGTTGCTTTGTGAAATAGCATTTTTTGAAATAATTAACATTATGGTTGCTTATAGATCATTTTTATAATAAGTATCAATGCTGTCTATAGGACAATACTAATTTTATGAGGGTAAAGCATTTTAATTACTATCACTATTACGTAACTTTGTGTACAATCAATTTATTCATTTAAAATTAAACAGATATGTCATTTGAATTACCAAAATTGAACTATGCATACGATGCATTAGAGCCACATATAGACGCACGTACTATGGAGATACACCATGGGAAACATCATAATGGATATACTTCTAAGCTTAATGCTGCTATAGAGGGAACAGATGCAGAAGGAAAAAGTATAGAAGATATATTAGCAAATCTTGATATGTCCAATGCAGGAGTACGTAACAATGGGGGAGGTTTTTATAATCACCGTTTATTCTGGGAAGTAATGTCTCCTAATGGAGGAGGAGAACCTTCTGGAGAACTTGCTGATGCTATTAATGCAGCATACGGAAATTTTGAAGCGTTTAAAGATGCATTTTCAAAAGCAGCAGCAACACAGTTTGGATCTGGATGGGCATGGTTATGTGTACATAAAGGAGGAAAAGTAGAAGTATGCTCAACGCCAAATCAAGATAATACTCTTATGCCAGGAGTAGGCTGTGGAGGAACACCTATGTTGGGTCTTGATGTATGGGAACATGCGTATTATCTAAACTACCAAAACAGACGCCCTGATTATATCAATGCATTTTTTAGCGTTATCAACTGGGAAGCTGTAAGCGCAAAATACGCTTCGAATAAGTAAAAATATCTTTTTATAGATAATTAAAAAGCCACTCATTTTGAGTGGCTTTATTTATTTTATCTAACATTTTTAAGATAAGCTCTCAAAGCAGTAGCATCTTCATAGATTAATTGAGGGAACTTAAAACAAGAGACCCCATATTCTCCAGCTACTTTATCTTTCCTCAAATATGTATGAAAAGAAGAGTCCGACGGAAACTTTTTCATGCTATGTAATAAAGCAGGTCCCGTTGTTCTTTTGTAGATTTTATGACACGCAGCACAATTTGACAGGAATAAAATTCTTCCTTCTCTCTCTAGTTCAGATAATGGAGAATCCATAAAGACATTTCCACATATAGATTGATTTACAACTACAGGTTCTTCAAAAGGTTGTTCTGAATAATCAAGATTCCATAGGATATAACTGAGTAATGTTATTCCTATAAGTGTTACCGCATATATAAGTACGGTGTTGTCTTTCATAGTATTCTATAATAGTTTTACGACATCTTTAGCAAAATAGCTAGCAATCATATGCGCTCCAGCTCTTTTAATAGCTGTAATTTGCTCCATCATTACCGCGTCGTGATCGAGCCATCCTTGAGCTGCTGCTGCTTTGAGCATCGCATACTCGCCACTTACTTGATATACTGCTACTGGAACATCTACGGCATCTCGTATATCACGTACAATATCGAGATACGCAAGACCAGGTTTTACCATAACGATATCGACTCCTTCTTCTATATCCATCAGTGTTTCTTTAACCGCTTCATCACGATTTGAAAAATCCATCTGATAAGTCTTCTTGTCTTTAGGTACATCTTGTATATCAGCCGGAGCACTATCCAATGCATCTCTAAAAGGTCCATAAAAAGCCGAAGCATATTTAGCACTATAACTCATAATGCCTGTATTGTGAAAACCTTCATCTTCTAGAAGTGTACGCATCTCAAAAATACGCCCATCCATCATATCACTAGGAGCCACAAAATCTGCTCCAGCACGTGCGTGAGATAAAGCCATTTCTGCAAGAATAGCATTGGTGTCATCATTTACGATCTGTCCGTTTCCTACAATACCATCATGACCATAATTAGAATAGGGATCTAGCGCAACATCGGTCATCACAAGCATCTCTGGACAAGCATTTTTTACTGCTTTAATAGCACGTTGCATCAGTCCATCTGGATTTAGAGCTTCAGTTCCAGAATTGTCTTTTAAAGCATCTGACACTTTTACAAATAGCAATACAGATTTGAGTCCCATTGCCCAAAGTTCTTTTACTTCCTTCCCAACAAGATCCAAACTTTGTCTATAATAGTTTGGCATTGATGGAATTTCTTCTCTAATCCCATTTCCTTCTACAATAAAAAGAGGAACAATAAAGTCGTTAGGTGTAATAATAGTTTCACGTACAAGACTACGTATAGCCTCTGAAGTTCTTAATCTACGATTTCTTCGTAATGGATACATAAAATACTGTATTTTGCTATTGCAAATTTACCAAATTAAAAACCGAATCTGCATTTTGATATCATTACAAGAAACCTTTCAATTTAAATATGCGTGGCGTAGCTATCAGCATCGCTTTCTCGAAGGATTTGATACTCATTTTGAAGACCTTCATTTGCATGTGGTAGCACCTCCTGGTTCTGGAAAAACAGTATTAGGACTGGAAATGATACGACGTGTAGATCAGAAAACAGTCGTATTTGCACCTACATTAACGATACGGAATCAGTGGGAAGAGCGAATGTTTGAGTGTTTTGTAGATAAGGAGAGTTGTGATATTCCGCTTTCGCGAAATATTAAACAACCCGCACATATTACATTTTCTACCTATCAATCGTTACATGCATTCTTTAAAAATGAAATGGAAGGAGATGGTGAAAAGCTTGTAGCTTTTTTTGCGAAAGCGGGTATAAAAAATATTGTATTAGATGAAGCTCATCATCTTAAAAATGAATGGTGGAAACCGCTGTTTGCCTTAAAAGCATTACCTGATTGTATCTTAATTGCCCTTACAGCAACACCTCCTTATGATAGTGAACAACGAGAAATAGCTAAATATTTTGAATTATGTGGTTCTATTGATGTCGAAATAGGAGTCCCAGAATTGGTGAAAGAAGGTAATTTATGTCCACATCAAGATTATATTCATTTTTCACAACCTGATGAGGAGCAAGTACAATATATTATTGCTTACCGAATGAAGTTGATGTCTTTTATTAATGAACTAGTAGAGGATGTAGATTTTAAAAATTTTGTTCTTCAGCACCCTTTTTATGTGCAAACAGAGCAAGTGCTTGAGGACATTTATGATAATTCTGATTTATATGCAGCGATGCTAATTTATCTCAATGCGACAAAGACAGAAATTCCTATCGAAAAACTGGCTGTTTTAGGTGTTGAAAATAAGAAAGCGGTCATTCCTGAATTTACATATACATGGGTCACTGCGTTATTGCAACCTTTATTAGTTGAACATCGAGAAGCATTATTTGAACATGAAATACTTCTTGGAAATATTGAAAAAGAGTTGCGTAAAATAGGTGCTTTTAACAAGAAACGTGTTCATCTTGAAGGGAAAAATGAATTGTATAAATCTCTGGCGCAAAGTCCTAATAAACTAAAAAGTATACAAGATATTATTGCTTTTGAATCTGCACAACTGAAAACTAATTTGAGAGCTGTTGTTCTTGCAGATTATATCAGAAAAGAGTTTTTAGACACTTCTGAAGATCAGCTAGACACGATCAATAAATTAGGGGTGATCCCAATATTTAAATACCTACAAGCATCTTTACAGAGAGATCCAGAAAAATGGCAAGCTATTAACAGGCAAGAAAAACTAGCAGTTCTTACAGGGACATTAATCATTATACATGATCGTTTGCGATCTCATATTGAAGCTGCTATTCCTTCAGATTATTATTCGGTGTCACCTATGAGTGAAACGGATTTTTTGATTCTTACACCTAGAGAAAAAGGGAAGAATCAGATTGTGAGTGTGATGACTGCATTATTTACAAAAGGACATATAGGAGTATTGATTGGCACAACATCTTTATTAGGTGAAGGATGGGATGCACCTGCAATTAACACTTTGGTGCTTGCCTCTTATGTAGGGTCTTTTGTAATGTCTAATCAGATGCGAGGAAGAGCAATTCGGGTACATGCAAAAAATCCAGATAAAGTCGCTTCTGTATGGCACCTCGCCTGTATAGATCCTACAGTAGCAGATGGAGGTGAAGATCTTGATAAACTCTATAAAAGATTCGAAGCTTTTTGCGGAGTTTCTCTTGCAGGAACTCCTTTTATAGAAAATGGAGTGGATCGTTTTGCAATTCCTAAAGAGCATCTCAATAAAAACCGCCTCAACACACAAATGTTTTCACTTGCCTCACAACGTCAAGAAGTAAAAAATAGATGGAGTATTGCTATTGCAAAAGGGAATATTTTAGTACGAGAACTAAAATTAAATCTAGATACTCTTAGAAGTAGATCAGGTCAGAAGAAAATGTATTATAAAGACGTTGTAAAATATACCTTTATTGAAGTAGCTACGCTAGTCACTTTTACATTGCCAGAGCTATTTTTTAAAAATATAGGTGCTTTTTTATCACGAGGAGCGCTGTACTTTTTTTATGCGATTCTCTCTGGACTGGTGATTCTTTTTCTTCCAAAAACCTATAAGGCTATTGTACTTTATATAAAATATGGACGCATTGATAAACAGCTTTATAAAATAGGCCAAGCACTTCTTAAAACAATGCGTGACAAACATCAAATCACAACACCTGTATCGCAAATACAATTACGAATAGAAAAGTTTGATACAGGAGAAGTTTCTTGTTTTATAAGCGGTGCTACTGCTAAAGAAGAATTACTTTTTGTAAATAATCTAGAAGAAATTGTTGAGAGGATAGATAATCCTAGGTATATGATTGAGCAGTCAGGTTGGTTGCAACGCAAATTTGGATTTTCAAACTATTTTGCAGTACCTTCTGTTTTTGCAGAACGTAAACAGGATGCGTTACTATTTTTCAAGTATTGGAAAATATATAAAGGATCTGCCAAACTTATCTTTACTAGAAATTCAGAAGGACGAAAAAAACTACTTAAAGCACGGTTCCATTATCTGAATATAGAAGGAGGTTTTAAAACAAAAACGGCAGCTATTTGGAA
>CAYYSK010000011.1:0-32898 GCA_964474345.1 uncultured Flavobacteriaceae bacterium | reverse complement strand
GTTTATTGTCGTTTTGCACTTCATTACGAAGTTCTAATGCATAATTCGGGTTAAAGCGAATAACAAAAATAAGGTATTAGACAGATATCGCAAAAAGGGTTGTACATAAAAGTTACGAAAACGAAATAGTAATTTCAATTCTATTCATAATTGATACGCTTTCGCGAAAGCGTACTCTACCATAGTAAAAGATATAATGATTACTACAAATACTTAGAATTAAATAATAATGGGAGTAGATTTTCTAATGAATCACTCTTCCATACTTCTCCTTCATTTCCCATAAAATACATAGGAATCGGTTTTTCTTGTCGTATTTCATATTCTGCAATAGCTTGCTCATAAGAATCATAAGAAGAGATAGGTTGTACAGTAGCTTTATCTTTTGCTCTTGCACTTATTGTTATAGCTTTAAAAGGAACTGTTGGATATTGTGCCGAAACATAATAGATTGCTGTTCATTCTGCGCATAATCCTGAAGGGTACGCGGCATTTTCTTGATTACTTTCTCTAATCATTTTTCCATTATCAAGAAGACAGCGGCACTTACATAAAATTTTGAATACGGAGCATATGCAGTATCCCTAGCAAGAAAGCTTATTGCATTAAAGAGAAAATCGTTTCTGGAAGTTCATCAATAGATAAATATACTTCCAGAAACGATTCTATCTTATTTTTTTCATAGACTATTTCTAGTACTCGTCAAACTCATCTCCAAAATGGAATGTAAGTCCGAAACGTAAGGTATTTTCTAAAGGGCTACGTACAGATCCTGTTGAAAATAAGTATGATAAATCTATATCGATAGCATTAAATTCAAATCCAGCACCTAATGTTGCAAACTTACGTGCTCCTTTTATTTCGCTTTCATTGAAGTATCCAAGACGTAGAGAAAATACTTCATCATATACATACTCTGCTCCTAGAGACCACGTGAATTCTCTAATCTCTTCACTAAATCCATCTGGTGCATCACCAAAAGATTGGAAAATTCCTGAGAAAAAATTCACATTATCATCTTGACCCGCAATTATTTGATTATTTTCATCTGGATCCATTTCACCATTTCCATTAAGATCTACAAATCCTCTCCTTGGAGGTGTAGGGACTAATAATTTATTAAATTCTAGTCCAACAAATACTTTATTATAGCTATCTAAGATAAAATCAAATCCACCTCCTAATCTTAGATTTGTAGGAATAAAATCGTCATCATTATCTGCGTCACTATACGAGATTTCTGGCCCTATATTTGAAATATTAAATCCTCCTCTCCAACGACCATCAAAGCTATTATATGTAACTTCTTCAGATTGATAATATCCAGAAACATCTACTCCAAAAGAACCTGCGGCAGAGGCATCTGGATCTAATTGTTGTATTCGTAAATCACTACGCAGGTAACGACCAGAAACTGCCATTGAAAAACGCTCACTTAATTTAAGAGCATAGGTTCCATCTAGTGTAAACTCATTAGGGCTGATGTCTAATCCTGGGTCATTGGGTCCTGTAGTCGTGGTAATAGTACCTAGTGTAAAGAATCTTAAGCTTACACCAAAAGCGCTTTTTTCATCTAAACGATTTGCATAAGCAGCTTGTAATATGGCAATATCATTTACCAAATTACCTAGATAAGGTGTATAATTTACACCTACATTATGCTTTGTATCTAAGAAAGCTAATTTTGCTGGGTTCCATTGTACTGCATATACGTCTGGACTTGTTGCAACACCCTGCTCTCCAAGCCCTGCAGAACGTGCATCTGCAGCTATCCCTAAAAATGGTACTGCTGTTGTTATTGTATTAGGCTCATCTTGAGCTTGTACTGTTGCATTAAAAGCAAAACATGCTCCTAAGCATAGCATCACTAGTTTCTTCATAAAAATTTCAAATTTGAACAAATATAGACTTTTTATAGATTTCTATTTTATAGAATTACAAGCTTTTCAAACTTTTCTACTCGCTTGTTAGTTAACGTAGATTTTACCGTTATCTTATATACATATACCCCTTTTCCTATTGCTTCTCCAAAATCGTCTAATCCATCCCAAACAATATCTCTAGATAAGAAGCCTTCAGTAACTACTGTTTGATTAATAGTTTTCACCACTTTACCACTTACAGTAAAGATTTGCACTTGCACATCTAAAGGTTCAAATGGTCGATTGTGATTAAACCAAAATTCTGTATAGTTTACAAAAGGATTAGGGTAATTAAGCACGTTTTCTAATTGTAACTCTTCGTCGCCTACTACGACAAATTGCAATTCTGCTCTTGAAGAATTATTATATACATCCCAAGCAATAAAAGTAAGGGTATGTAACCCTACTTCTAAATCTCTAAGTCTTCTGCTTGCAGTTCCTCTCATAAAATTATCTACATCAGCCTCATAAAATTCATTCATCACAAGTGGATTCTCTTCATCTCCATCTATAATAGCTAAAATATCATGACCAATTCCTCCAGAGGTATTAATGCCATTTTCATCTTCTAACTTTGCCAATATAATAGGTGAATCATCTGTAATCCCTCCATTGACAAAACTTTCATCATTCATAAATAAGCGAATACGAGGTCCTAAATTATCTGGCGGAGCATCTTCATTAAGTCCTCCTATAATAATGTCTCTATTTACGCCTGCTTGATCTTCTAGAATACTTAATCGTTCAGAGTAAAAATTCATACGACCATTTCCAAAAGGAATTGCTGTATCTCTAGGCATGACAAATTCAAATTCAAACTGTCCATTCACAACAGAAGCTTGTCCTCTATATAAAATAGCCCCTAAAGTTTTAAAGTCTAGTATCAATAATTCATCATCAGGACCTCCAGTAACACCATCATTTCCTAATGTCTGTCTATTTACATCTTTATCGTATAAAGTTACTGCAAGTGTTCCAGTATAATTAGAGAGTAATTGTCCTAATTCACTTGTCACAATTCCATTAACCTTTACTCTATCCAATGCTCTTAATGTAGGAAGGTCTTGCCCTACAGGTACATCATTAATAGCAGTAAGACGGATATCTGGTTTTGGAAATGCAAGTCTCATAGCTGGATCTCCTAAGAAGAATACCACTCTTCGTAATGAATTATTAATAAGATTCTTAGAGATACGTACATTTTCTCCAACACTTACAATCTCTCTATCATCAAAAGCAAATATTTCTTCTGCTAGTACTTCATTAAACTCTACTCCTAAACTTACAAATATTTCTCTGGTAGTAGCTACCATTGCTACAACTCCACCATTTTCACTCCATATAAACCCTTCTCCTCCAGTAGGACGTAAAGGATTATCAAACTTTGTAAACTCACAAGTTACTGTAATCAATAATGGCAATCGTTCATCATTTGCTAGGTCATCTATTTCATTTTGAGTAATGATTGTCTCCGATGCCAGCAATTCTTCACCTCCATGTCCAAGATACGTTACAACCAAAGATCCTATTTCTAAAGAATTTGAGATCGCTTCATTTACTTGAGGATATCGTTCTCCTCCAGCTGATGATTCTTGCTGAAACGAATCACTATGTATTTTTGTCACGTTAACAGAAGGGCGTTGATTTTCTATCTCATCTCCTAATACATCTAATGTCCCTTGTAGATCATTAAATTCAAAAAGTTCGTCAACATCATCTGAAATAAGCACAAAATTATTACGCCATCTACCATATGATTCTCGTGCATCATAATTTATAATTTTATCAACAACTGTCTGCGCAAGAGAAGGAGTATCTGCAACAATCCTACCCACAGCAATATCTAGTTTATCAGATCCCCCTGAATTTTCTACCAAACCTTCATTAGGGTCCATAAAGCCAAAATAATCATCAGACATAAATGAAAAAGCCAAACTAAAACTTGTTTCCGTTTGGAATGTAGGCATGATATTATTATTACTTGGAAGTCTATCTTTATAATCTACAGAAGCATCACCAAACATACACAAGAATTGAACTCTATTTTCTTCTGATGAAGCATTATCATATACATATTTTACAAAATTACGTATCGCACCAATATCTTGTCGTCCTCCACCAAACTCTTCATAAATCTCATCTAATGTGACTAATTTCACATTAAGTCCTCTAAATGTTCTATTATGTTGTGCAAGCCTTTCTGCCTGAGGCCTTAATAAATCACCCGTAATCATTAAGTAATCTATATCTTCAAAATCGCCATTATCATTTTGAAAAATGGTTCCTTTCAAATCTTGATTATCAACTCTCGTATTATTACTCTCTCTAAAAGGAGTAAAATAATCTGAAGGTGTTACAGCTACAAAATTACGTAAAGTTCCTAATGGGCTCTTAAAACTAAAAGTTCCTTGATTTCCTTCATTTACTGTTGTAGTAATAGAAGTTTGGTCAGTTACATCCCAAATTTGCGTATATCCACTTGCATTTCCAAAAACGTATTCTCCTAATCCACTAAGAGTTGCTGAAGCATTGTTTTTAAAATTAATTTGTTCTCCTGTACCCTGAAGTGATCGAGGTACATCTAAACTTATAAAGTCTAAATATCCTAGACTAGATGGATTCCCAGCATTATTATATGTCAACGTTACGGTTACGTCTGGACTTGTTATAGGTATATCTATATCAATTTCGTTTCCAGTAGCCAGTGTAATATTTGTGATAGGTTGTAATAGAAGTGTTCCTATCGAAGCTCCATTTACTGAAATATCAAAAGATGTTTGTGAGTCTGAAGCTGCTGCTACACGTACTCTTAAAGTTGCTAGCTGACTCGTAGAGACGTTAGGAAAAGAGAAATCAAAGCTCTGCTCATTTTCTATATTAAAAACCTCACCAAACCATCGACGACCAACCAATACAATATTTTCTAAATCCTCTTCATGAAATTGATAGTCTTCAAATGTTGTAAATGTTACATCTGCAGTAGCACTTGGTTGATTCATAGGTTGTATCCTAAGTCCTTCATTTCCTCCTGCTGTGATATAATAATAAGAACGATCAGCATAAGGATTTATATTAGTATCTAATTCTTCATGAAATGTTCTTGAACTTTCGCCAAAAAACAGAATATGATCATTTCCATTAAAAGTACCGTCTTCACCACCTACTACTTGAATAGGGATCTCCCGTAAATCGAATAACTCTTCTCCATTATCACTATTACGTAATGGTAATGGAGAACCTCCTAATCCGTATACTTTTATAGTTTGAGGATCTACTCCATTTAAAGATAACCCCATACTTTGTATAAAAGTACGAGTCAATTGATGTACTCCAGTCTCTTCTACAAAGAATTTATAATAATCACCACTAGCTAAAATAGAGTTTGTGATTGCCAATGAATTTCTATTTGAAGGCGCTCTCGCAAAAGCATATCGAACCACTGCACTCTTTAATCGCTTAAATTGACCATTTTCAACAACAAAGGGAGCTACAGTTAAAACAGCATAATATTTATTTCTTGCTTGTCCAGTTTTTAATGTATATGATAATTCAGAACTAATATTTTTCTTTTCTAATTTAGAAAGTTCTGAAGCTGGTATTGTTTCATAAACAACATTTTCTAATCGAACAGATGTTTCTGGAATATACTGTCCAACCTCCCATTGAGTTCTATACTCCCATATTCCATCATTATTTTGTGAAAGGAGTATTGGATTGTATAATTGATCACTATTTTTTTTTGTGATTTCTTTCCAATCTAATGACAAACGTGTTTCTTGGGCTATTCCAAGAGAACAAATTAAGAATATAAGTACTGAGGAGAATATTTTCATCATATATCGTAACGATAAATGCCAATCAATAGTATCAAAAAAGAAGATATTTTGATTATTTTTTTTATTTACAATAATAAAGAATAAATCCAGACGTTACTAATGAGTTGCCTAAAACCACTAAAAATAAAATTTGATGAGCGCTTTTAACAAATTAATATTGTCATATTCGTGTTAATTATTATATTGCGATCCCAAATCTACTTAAGCAGAAACCGATGAAATTAAATCTTGCCCTAAGAATCTTTGCTGTGGCCGCTGTTTCCTTAACAGTTGTTAGTTGTAGCAAATCGAATAACTACAAAGACAGTTCTCGAGGAACTGGATGGAAAGTTGATGGTAAAGACGGAGGCTTTAAAGCCAATACCGATTATACCGAACAAGCTACAGGACCTGGACTTGTGTTTATAGAAGGAGGAACTTTTACCATGGGTAAAGTTCAAGACGATGTAATGCATGATTGGAATAACTCTCCAAATCAACAGCACGTCCAATCATTCTATATGGATGAAACTGAAGTTACCAATGTAATGTATCTAGAATATTTAGATTGGTTAAAGAAAGTATTTCCTCCAACAGATGAAAACTATCGTAATATCTATAAAGGTGCATTACCAGATACGTTAGTTTGGAGAAATCGTTTAGGTTTTAACGAAACAATGACAGAAAATTATTTACGTCACCCGGCTTTTGCTAATTATCCTGTTGTAGGTGTAAGTTGGCTGCAAGCCGTAGAGTTCTCTGATTGGAGATCAAATCGTGTAAACGAATTGATTCTAGAAGAGCAAGGTTTTACAGCTCGTGGAGCACGTAATGATGTAGATGCTGGATCAACATTTGATACAGCAACATACTTAGATTCTCCTACATTAACATATGGAGGAAGTGACAGTCTCACTCGAGGAGGAAGATCTAGTGAAGCAAAATTAAGAAGAAACGAAGATAGTACAGATGTCTATGTTCAACGTAAAGATGGTATTCTTTTACCAAAATACAGACTACCAACTGAAGCTGAGTGGGAATATGCAGCATTAGGACTTTCTGAATTAAGAAGTTATAATGTATATAGAGGTCGTAAAAAATATCCTTGGAATGGATCTTATACAAGATCATCATCACGTCGTACTCGTGGTGACCATTTAGCAAACTTTAAGCAAGCTGATGGGGATTACGGAGGAATTGCAGGATGGTCTGATGATAATGCAGATATTACTGCAGAGGTTCAAACTTATGAGCCTAATGATTTTGGCTTATATGATATGGCTGGTAACGTTTCTGAATGGGTTGCTGATGTATACCGCCCTATCGTAGATGATGAGTTTAATGACTTTAATTACTATAGAGGAAATGTGTATACTAAAAATGCTATAGACGAAGAAGGAAAAGTAAAGGTGGTAACTATAGATTCTATAGTATATGATACAATAGCTAACGGAAAAATTGTTGCTAGAAATTTACCTGGAGAAATACACCAAATTCCTGTAGATGAAGATGAGACTTATTTACGTACTCAATTCTCTACAAGTGATAACCGTAACTTTAGAGATGGTGATAGAAGGTCTACCCGTTATTTCGAATCTTTTGATGATGAAGATGAAGATGACTCTGAATCACCAGCAATGTATGATGCTCCTAGACATAGAGTATCTAGTGACAGTACTGGTAATTTAACTCGTGAATTTGATGAGTCTGACAATAGAACAACACTTATTAACGACGAAGTACGAGTATACAAAGGAGGATCTTGGAGAGATAGAGCATACTGGTTAGATCCAGCACAACGTCGATTCTTACCTCAAGGTATGGCAACTGATGATATTGGATTTAGATGTGCTATGTCACGTGTAGGGTCAAAATCAAAAAGTGGAAAAAGAGCTAGATAATTC
This sequence comes from uncultured Flavobacteriaceae bacterium, assembly GCA_964474345.1. GTDB lineage: Bacteria > Bacteroidota > Bacteroidia > Flavobacteriales > Flavobacteriaceae > Dokdonia. The sequence goes on along the minus strand of CAYYSK010000011.1, from coordinate 25,257 downwards.
TAGTACAAATATATTATTGAAAAAAGCCCTCTTGTAGGGCTTTTTTAATACCATCATTTATGACAATAGATCAACTACATCACTATTTTTTAAAAAGTACAGGTGTGTGTACTGATACTCGAAAAATTAAAAAAGGTCAATTATACTTTGCATTAAAAGGTGAGAATTTCAACGGAAATTTATTTGCAAAAACTGCAGTAGAGCAAGGAGCTTCTTTTGCAATTATTGATGAGAAACAAGAAGGACTTTCACATACAATTCTTGTTACTGATGTATTACAAACACTGCAAAATCTTTCTTCATACCATAGAACATATCTAGACATCCCTATTATTGGGCTTACAGGTAGCAATGGAAAAACCACAACAAAAGAACTTATATATGCTGTGTTATCTCAAAAATTTAATACAACAGCAACCATAGGAAACCTCAACAATCATATCGGAGTGCCTCTTACCTTGCTCTCTATGACTAAAGAAACTGAAATAGGTATTGTTGAAATGGGGGCAAATCATCAAAAAGAAATTGCTGCTTTATGCGAAATAGCAAAACCTAATTATGGGTATATTACCAATTTTGGAAAAGCGCATCTTGAAGGGTTTGGGGGTCTAGAAGGAGTTATACGTGGTAAAAGCGAATTATATCAATATCTCAAACAAACTAATAATACAGCCTTTATAAATAAAGAAGATACTATACAAGTAAAACAGTCTTCAGAGTTACAAGTAAAGACCTTTGCTCCTACCAATGCAGATTATCATATATCATTTATAGAAGCTATTCCTTTTGTACACATGAAATATCGTAATTTATATATAAATAGTCAGTTAACCGGAGCGTACAATGCTTTAAATATTGCTGCTGCAATTGCTATAGGTAGTTATTTTAATGTTTCTGACCAACATATTAAAGCTGGTATAGAGAATTACATCCCTACAAATAATAGATCACAAATTATACAAAAAGATACCACTACAATCATACTTGATGCTTATAATGCAAATCCAACGAGTATGGAAGCAGCATTATACAACCTAAGTACCCAAAATTCAAAAAATAAAGTAGCATTCTTAGGAGATATGTTTGAGGTAGGAGAAACAACAAAAGTAGAGCATCAAGCAATTTTAAAACTTGCAGACATACTAAATATAGACATTGTTTATGGTATAGGTCCAACATTTGGAATATCTAAATCTGAAAATTCGACTCAACACCTTTTTGAAGCATTTTCTGCTTTCGCGAAAGCGTATAAAAAACAAACATTGCAAAATACTACAGTTCTTATTAAAGGATCAAGAGGCATGACTATGGAACGTGTTCTCGATCTTTTATAGAATAGAAATTTATAAAGCAGAAGGGTTTTCTATATATTTAGAGATTTCTGTGGGTCATACTGGATTCGAACCAGTGACTTCTACCCTGTCAAGGTAACACTCTAAACCAACTGAGTTAATGACCCTAAATAGAATCATAAAGATAGCCAAGATAATTCGTTATTACACGATACTATTTTTGAAAAGAATAATGTATTTCACTTTGTTTACGAATTGTTTCTGCAGCTTGCTCTGCAGTAATATCACGTTGCGGATTTGCAAACAATTCATAACCTACCATAAACTTCTTAACCGTAGCAGATCGTAATAATGGTGGATAAAAGGACATATGCATATGCCATTCTGGATGTTCTAATCCATCAGTAGGTGCTTGGTGTATACCAGAGGAATAAGGAAAAGATGTTTTAAAGATATTATCATACTTTACAGTAAGTCTTTTTATGGCATCCGCAAAGTTTATTTGCTCATCTTCATTAAGTTCATGTATTGCCCTTACTTTCCTCTTAGGTATAATCATAACCTCATATGGCCATACTGCCCAATAAGGTACTAGTGCAACAAAATGACCGTTCTCAAATAAAACACGTTCCTTTGTTTCAATCTCTTGTTTTAAATAATCTCCTAAAAGAGATCGTTTATGATCCTCCCAATATGCTAATTGTCTTATTGTTTTTCGATTTACTTCTTCTGGAATTGTGCTTTGCGCCCAAATTTGCCCATGAGGATGCGGGTTACTACATCCCATAATCGCTCCTTTATTTTCAAATATCTGAACATAATTAATGGTAGCGTTATTTCCTAAATTGGTATATTCCTTTTGCCATAACTTAATTACTTTTTTTATTGCTCCAACAGACATTAGTGGTAGTGTGAGTGAGTGATTCTCTGAAAAACAAACTACTCTACATATTCCGTTCTCCCCTTGAGCTTTTAAAAGTCCATCATCTTTAGATTCTAAAGAAGTTTCAGAAAGTAATGCGGCAAAATCATTTGTAAACACATAAGGAGCTTCATAAGCTGGATTTATAGCTCCTCCTGCTCTTTTATTACCTGGACATAGGTAACAATTCTCATCATATTGAACTATTGAAAATTGAGCAGGTACTTCGTTTTTGCCTTGCCAAGGTCTTTTTGTTCTATGAGGAGACACCAAAATCCATTCCCCAGTAAGAATATTAAGTCTTCTATGCGGGTGTTCGTATAAAGATTCCATAGTTTATGAATATATTGATGCTCCCTGACTAGGAGTTGTTATAAACGAAGTTAACTCAATAGCAAACTGTTTTTTATAAGCCTTAGATATCAGCGGAATATAAATATCAATTGCATCTTTATGTATTAAATTAATAGTACAACCACCAAACCCTCCTCCCATCATTCTCGATCCAAGTACTTGCTCATGTGATTCTGAAAAATCAACTAAAAAATCTAACTCTGGACAACTTACTTCATACTGATGTTGCAAACCTCTATGAGATTGATACATTAATTTTCCAAAATTTATTAAATCTCCTGATTTCAAAGATTCTGCAGCTTCTAAAACTCTTTTATTCTCTTGAATCACATATGATGCTCTTTGATAAAGCAATTCAGGAAATTGATTTTTATACGTTTGCAACATAACACTTGAAATATCTCTAAGTGATGTTACTTCTTGATAATCTTTATGGATAGCTTTTACAACAGATTCGCATTCTTCTCTACGTGTATTATACTCACTTGAAGCTAGGTTATGGGAAACATTTGTATTAAGGAGTAAGATCACATAGGGATCAACATTAGCATTGATATAGGTATGCTCATTAGAAGCACAATCTAATAGTAATACTGTTCCCTCTTTACTCATCATTGCTGCATATTGATCCATAATACCACATTTGGTTCCAACAAATGTATGCTCCGCGCGTTGAGATAAAGATATCATTTGCAACGTGGAGAGTTCCAAATTAAAAAGTTCATTTAACCCATAAGCTACTCCACATTCTAAGGCTGCAGATGAACTTACACCACTTCCCAATGGCAAATCGCTCTCAATAACACAATCAAAAGCCATCAAACCATCAGTTAGTTTTTGTATTTCAGACACTACGCCTACAATATAGTTTTCCCATTCTTCTTCCCGTATTCTCACATTTAATAAATCAAAGGTGAACATTTTTGCATAGGTTTTACTTACAATAGTACATTCAGAATCTGATTGAGATTTTCTAAAAGACAGTGTTATTTTTTTATCTATGGCTGTAGGAAGCACAAAACCATTGTTATAGTCTGTATGTTCTCCTATGAAATTGATTCTTCCAGGAGACATAATCTTCAATTCACTTTTAAATGAACTCAAAAAAGAAGTATAAGCTTCGTTCATGTGTTAAATGGTATATTTCAATCTGTGCTACTCTAGTCTACTCGCAAAAATAACAAACCTAAAGAATAAAAAATATTTTATTGATATAAAACAATCGTTACTTTTAAAAGTTTCTAAATACTACATATTTTTTGAGATATACCTATTAAAATAATACATTAGCAAACTATCATATAGGTATCCATGTCATCATTATTCGAAAAAATATACGATTTACAACACATTCCATCTATATCTAAACATGAACAGATCGTACATGGTATTATGAATGGAATCGATGCTGGCGTTCTTAAAGTTGGTGATAAATTACCATCTATCAATGAAATGGTTGCCGAAATTGGATATGCTCGCAAAACAATTGTCAAAGCCTATACAGAACTGAAAGAACGAGGACTTGTAGAGTCAAAAAATCTTAAAGGTTATTTTATTATAAGTCAGGAAACAAACACAACTTTAAAAGTTGCCTTAATTATGTTTGCCTTCCATAGCTTTCAAGAAGATTTTTATAATAACTTCAGAAAAGAATTAGGTAAAAGATTTCAGATTGATGTTTTTTTTCACCATAATAACCTTACTTTATTGAAGACAATTATGGATAATATAAGTCGTAAGTATGGCGCTTATGTAATTGCTCCTATTCAAGATCCAGAAGTAATTCCATTAATGGAAGCGATACCATCAGATAGGCTTTTAATTGTAGACCGTTATTTAAAATTACCTTCTGAGTATTCCTATATAACACAAGAATTTGAACAAATCACTTATAACAAATTAGTAGAACTTGCTCCTCGTCTTAAAGAATATGATAGAATGATACTCTTTTTTAAAGCAAATACTGATTTACCAAAAGGGATTTTAAAAGCTTTTCAACGTTTTATAACTGAATATGATATCAAAGGGGAAGTATTTTCTGATTATAAGTCCAAACTACTTAAAAAGAGAACTGCTTTTTTTACTATAGCAGATTCTAACCTCTGGCAAATATTGAAGGATGCTAGAAAACTTGAATACCGAATAGGACAAGATATAGGTATCCTCGCTCACGATGATAATATTGTTAAAGAAATTGCATTTGGAGGTATCTCTACAATATCTACTGATTTTACATTAATGGCAAAAAAAGCAGCTATCTATGTAAAAGAAGGAAATCTAATTCAAGAAACGATTCCTACATACTTAAGGCAACGTAACTCTTTATAACCAAAAGATAATAATTGGTCATCACTGTATCCTATGGATAAAACACAAATGATTTCTTTCATTTTTCTATATTATTTCAATTACCATATCCCTAACAATAAGAATAAATTCTTGTCAAATCATTAGCTTTTTAGCAGTTAATTATTAAATATCAAAAAAAATACTGTATTTTTGAAAAGTAGCATAGTGTATCATAGCATTTATAATGATATTATAACTATAAATTATCCAAACACATCAAACTAATTTATTAAAAACCAATTGTATGAATCTAACAAAACTCAAACCCATTGTTACGCTTCTTATGGTCATCATTTCCACGACGCTGTTTGCTCAACAGACGATTACTGGAACTGTAACAGAAGAACTAGGACCACTACCTGGAGTAAACATTCTTGTTAAAGGAACTCAAAACGGAACAACTACAGATTTTGATGGTAATTATACACTTTCAAATGTACCAGATGATGCAATTATTGTATTTTCTTACACAGGTTTTACTACACAAGAGGTATCTCTAAGTGGTCAAACTGTTATTAATGTAGTTATGCAAATAGATGCAGCAGCACTAGATGAAGTTGTCGTTGTAGGATTTGGATCACAATCAAAAAGAGATGTAACAGGTGCTATATCACAAATTAAAACGGAAGATATCGCTCAGGTTGTTACTGCAAATCCAACTACAGCACTTCAAGGAAAACTTGCAGGTGTTGTTGTAGAAAGCGCTGGTGGAGCACCTGGAAGCCCTACAAATGTATTTGTAAGAGGGGTAAGTTCTCTAACAAATTCATTTCCATTATATGTTGTGGATGGTACACTTGTAGATAATATCAATTATTTAAATCCAAAAGACATTGTAAATTTACAAGTATTAAAAGATGCCACATCAGCTGCAATTTATGGATCTAGAGCTGCCAATGGTGTTATTATTGTCACTACAAATAGAGGAAAAAGAAACACTTCTCCTACAGTAAATGTAGATATTCGAGGAGGTGTAAATACACAATCAAGAGAACTTGATTTTTTAAATGGTCCTGAGTTTGTGCAATTCTTAAATCAGCGATTAATTAATGATGGCTTTGCAGGGGATATACAATTTAATGGAGTAGACACAGATTTTCAGGATTTAACTATTAATTCAGGAGCTATTCAGGATTATGGTTTTAATGTGTCTGGAGGAAATGAAAATTCTTCATACTTCTTTAGTACAAATTATTATAATGAAGAAGGACTTCTTATAAGTGAAGATTTTGAACGATTAAATGCTAGATTAAACAGTCAATTTGAATTTGGTAAATTTAAAATAGAGGAGTCCTTTAGCTTTGCTGAAAATTCTTTTACACGAAATCAAGCATTTGGTAATCAAGGAGCTACCGCACCTATTTTAAGACCATTTGCGCCTGAAAACGAAGGAGGATTTGAAGCTGTAGATGGTGATATTTTTGGAATAGGGGGAACAAATAAATTTGCAAATGCACAATTATTAGATGATGATAATACGGAACGCAACTTTTTAGGAAATGTAAATTTAGCTTATGAACCTATAGAAGGACTTACAGCAAAAATTAATGTAGGTGTTGAGTATACGAGCATCTATAGAAATACATTCTTACCTACCTTCTTTCAAAGTAATACAGATGCATCAAATAATAGAAATGATGCTAATGATTTAACAGAAGTAAGAGGTGAAATCACTTCGACAAATATTGAACCTACTCTAAATTATAAACGTACTTTTGGAAATCATAATGTTGATATTCTATTAGGAGGTGCTCGACAAGAAACAGATACAAATACACTTGCAGTATACGCTCAAGGCTTACCAAGCAACGATATTACAAACATCAGTAGTTTTGCTGACCAAGTAGAAAATACAGGAGGAGGGCGTTTTGTTTCTCGTTTATTTTCTTCATATGGTCGTGTAAATTATAAATATAATGACAAGTACTTATTTACAGGTATTATACGTCGGGATGCTACGTCGAGATTCTCTTCTGAAAATGATTTAAATTCTGATGTTTTTCCGTCTTTTTCTGTTGGTTGGATTTTAAGTGAAGAAGATTTTTTCCCTAAAGATGGTCTTATTAATAGTTTAAAGATTAGAGGGGGATATGGAGAATTAGGCTCTCAAAATATTGGGGATTTTGTTTTTCAATCTGTATTAAATCCATCTTCAAATGTCGCTTTTGCAGATAACCCAGCTCAAGGATTTGCGATTACATCTCTTATTGATGATCAAATAAGTTTTGAAACTTCAAAAACAACAAATGTTGGGGTAGATCTTACATTATTAGATAGAGCCATAAAAGTAAGTCTTGACTATTTTAACCGTGACAATGAAGATGTACTTCTTGCTGTAGCAATTCCGTCTTCTAATGGATCTGCTACTCCTGTGGTACAAAATGCAGCATCTATAAATAATAAAGGGTTTGAATTTGAAGCTTCTTATTCTTACGATACTGAAAGTGATTTTAAATTTAATGTAGGGTTTAATCTAGCTGCCATTGATAATGAATTAACCTCATCACCTAATCCTATTGTAGGGCCAGCTATTAATGAAGAACAAACACGTGTAAATAGGTACGAAGAAGGTCAACCATTGGGATTCTTCTTTGGTTTTAGAACGGATGGTATTTACAATGATCAAACAGAAATAGATAATGATCCATTCCTTGCAAATGATCCAGATCGTAGAGCTTTATTACAACCAGGAGATTTTAGAAGAGTAGATATTAATGGAGATGGCCGAATAGATGATACTGATCAGACAAACTTAGGAGACCCAACACCTGATTTTACGTATGGAATTAATTTTAATGCCAATTATAAGAAATGGGATTTAGGGTTATTTTTTAACGGTGTACAAGGCAATGAAATTTATAACGTCACTAGATTCTTTGGAGTTTTCTTTGCAGATGACAATAAATTAGGGCTTGTAAGAGATGCTTTTACACCTCAAAATCCAAATACAAATATTCCAAGGGTTACAAATCTTGATCCAGCTGGAAATCAATTACCATCTGACTTCTTTGTAGAAGACGGTTCTTTTTTCAGACTAAAAACATTAGAAGTTGGATATGACCTTACTGACTTTATAGGTTCTGATTGGGTTACAAAAAGTAGAGTATTCTTTAATGTTCAAAATGTATTTACAATCACGGGATATTCTGGTTATGATCCAGAAGTAGGTTCTACCTCAGGTGCTCAAGCAGATGCAGACACAGGTTTCTTTGGATTTAGAGGGATTACAAACCCTATCTTTGGTAGAGGTCTAGATGTTCGAGCACAGCCAAGACCAAGAACATTTACAGCTGGTGTACAGTTTACATTTTAAAAAATAAATTGCAATTTAAAATTATAGAGTTATGAAAACAAAAAACAAGATTTTCCTAGTATTTGCAGGAATGTGTTTACTTCTTGCAACGCATGGATGTAGTGAAGATCGTTTAGAAATTAATAACCCAAATGCTGTTGCTGAACCTGATTTTTTTCAAAGTGAAGAAGATTTTAGACTTGCTGTAAATGGGATGTATCATCCTATAACTGCTGTTTTCTTTTGGGGACGTGTTGTACATACAGGTGCATTATTAAGATCAGATGCTTTTAACATAGTACCCTTCCAACAAAACACAACAATGTCTACGCTAGAAGGGCAACCTGGTATAGCAAGATGGGCTGTAGATATGTATCCACAATTGTATCAATCTATAGCAAGAGCAAATACAATTATAGAAGCTGCTGCAGAAAATGAAACTTTAAGTGATGCAGCTAGAAATGAAATTGTAGGGCAAGCCTATTTTCAAAGAGCTTTTTCAAATTGGTACTTACGTAACTTTTTTGGCACCTCACCTCTTGTCATGTCAACACCTGCAAATTCTGATGAATTTTTCCCTCCTAATGCTACACAAGCTGAATTTGATGCCGCAATCATAGCAGATTTGACACAAGCAACTGCAATGCTTCCAAATGCATGGCCAGATAGTGAAAGAGGAAGGCCTACAGCAGGTTCTGCGCTTGCTTTGAGAGGTAAAACCTATTTATATATGGGTGATTATGGTAATGCAACAACAGATTTGACAGCTGTTACAACAAACTTCTCATATGAACTGCTGCCTGCTGCTAGTTATGATGATAATTTTACCACTACAAATGAAAATAATGTAGAGTCTGTTTATGAATTGCAATTTTTAGGACAAGACAATTTTATTTGGGGCTCTGATATTCCTGGTACAGGAACACAAGGAAATTATTTTATAGATTATGCACCACCAAGATTGAGTCCTGACAATGGTCATTTCATCAATCCACATATTCTTCAAGTTTTTGAAGATAATGGAGATACTGTAAGAAGAAACGCAACAATTGCTTTTGATTATCCCGGAGCTACTGGATATGGAGGAGTTCCATTTACAGACGATTTTGCAGATGATATTACTGATGCAAATTCTTTAGGTGTTCCAGCTTTATTTACTAGAAAATATGCAGCAATGGAACAAGGTACAAGAGATCAATTGCCAGTACTCGGGCAAACTATCGGTAATAATTGGAGAATTATACGATATGCAGATGTACTTCTTATGCTCGCCGAAGCTCTTAATGAAACAGGTGCTACTGGACAAGCAGTAGGATTTATTAATCAAGTAAGAGAGCGGGCACTCATCGCTCCTTTAGATGGAGGTATTAGTCAATCTGATTTAAGGCAAGCAATTATAGATGAACGCATCATGGAATTAACAGGAGAAGGACATCGTTTCTTAGATCTTGTACGTTGGGAAATTGCAGGTGATATTTTAGGCCCTGGATCTACAGTTGCAAATGGAAATCATCCTAAATTTTTGGCAGGTCCTGCTGCAGTATTTACTACAGGTCAAGATGAACTCATATGGATTCCTGTTTCTGAACTACAGGCAAATCCAAACCTAACACAAAATCAAGGTTATTAATAATTGTTATTAGTAATAAAACTATTTGAATTTAGTTTGTTTTTAATTTGTCGAGCAGATCTTATCTTGTGATTTGCTCGACGTTAAAAATATCCATAGAAATCCTTTAAAAGTTTGAAAAATAGCTTGTGTATTTTTCTTGTATTCTTACTTATCTCTTGTTCTCAAAGAGATAATGCTTCACATCTATTCTCATATGTTTCTCCTGAACATTCAACTATTACATTTGAAAATACAATTACAGAAAATGATACTATAAACGCCATCAATTTTCAATATTGTTACAATGGCGGCGGTGTAGGTATTGGTGATTTTAATAATGATGGATTATCAGATATTGTTTTTACAGGCAATCAAAAACCGAGTGCATTATACCTCAATAATGGTGATATGAAATTTACAGATATTACAAAAGCATCAGGTTTTGTAACAAAAAGCTGGACTACTGGAGTGAGTATTATTGATATTAATACAGATGGATATGATGACATTTATATCAATGTAGGAGGCGCAAACTGTAAAAACGATTGTCCAAACTTATTATTTATTAACAAAGGACTTTCTCAAGGTGGAATACCTACTTTTGAAGAAAAAGCAAAAGAATATGGGTTAGATGACAGTCATTATAGTCAACAAACGGTATTTTTTGATTATGATTTAGACAATGATTTAGATGCATATATTGTACATAATGGCAATACAAAACATAGTAGAAATAACCCTATTCCTAAACAAAAATTTCCAGATCATTTAAAAGACATTCTTCTAGAAAACACAGCCCAAGAAGGTATTTCTCATCCTGTATTTAAAGAGGTCACTCAACAGAAAGGAATCACTCATAAGGGATTTGGACTTGGTGTTGCAATTACTGATTATAATAATGACAATCTTCCTGACATATATATTACTAATGACTTTATCACTAATGATGTATTGTATCTCAATCAAGGAGATAGTTTAGGGTACGCTTTCGCGAAAGCAGATAAAAAAATCCTAACAACACAAACATATAACGCCATGGGTGTTGATATTGCTGATATTAATAACGATGCTTTACCTGACATTGCAGTTGTAGATATGTTACCAAATGATTATGAGCGTCAGAAAAAAATGTTAGGATTCAATAACTACGACAAATTCTTATTATCACAACGCAACCAATATACTCCTCAATATGTACAGAACACATTACAGATACATAATGGAAGTATAAATAATGAAGTATTACCCGCATCAGAAGTTAGTCATAAAGCTGGAATTGCAAAAACAGATTGGAGCTGGGCTCCGCTGATTGCCGATTATGATGGTGATGGTCAAAAAGACATGTACATTACAAATGGGTATGTAAAAGATATTACAGATTTAGATTTTGTAAATTATTCTGGGCAAAATAATGTTTTTGGAACTCCAGAAATTAGAGCAAAAAAACTTCAAGCATTTGTTCAAGAACTCCCGGGTATTTATCTTCCAAATTTCATGTATAAAAATACAGGAGAAGTTACTTTTGAAGATGTCTCTTCCCAATGGATGCCGCCTAAGAATTCTTTTTCTAATGGCGCCGCTTATGCAGACTTAGACCTTGATGGAGATCTTGATATTATTGTAAACAATATTAATGCACCTGCTTTTCTTATAAAAAATCACCTAGATAAAAAAACACATAATTACTTGCGAATTAAACTTGAAGGGAATTCCAAAAACAAACATGCTATAGGTGCAAAAGTAACATTATGGCAAGACGGAAATTCTCAAACCCAATATCAATCTGTAATAAGAGGCTATTTATCATCTGTAGAGCCTATCATTCATTTTGGTGTGCAAAACGCTCAAATAGATTCTTTACAAGTGATATGGCCAAATGGACGTATTTCTACAAAATACAATCTCAACAAGAATACTATTGACACATTATTATATACAGACGCCCATCAAAAGGGATTTACAAAAGAAATCCAAAAAACTCTTTTACAAGAAAATCGTACAATAGTATCATATACACATCAAGAAAATCTATCAAACGACTATACAACGCAATCATTATTACCATTACAATTTAATGCCAATGGTCCTGTTATTATTTCTGAAAATATTGACAATTTGCTCGGCGAAGAACTCTTTATAGGTGGAAATAGTAGTATTCCAAGCCAGGTTTTAAAAGAAAATGATCAAGGTTCTTATGAAATAATACAAACATTTACCTCAACATCAGATATTACAGCAGCGTTGTTTCTAGATATAGACAATGATAAAGATCTAGACCTTTACATTGGGTATGGTGGCACAGATGCACAAGACTTACAAGATATCATATTGCTTAATGATGGTAATGGTCGTTATGTAGTACCAAAAGAACTAAGACTACCCAAAATGATGATTAACACCTCTAGTATTAATAAAACTGATTATGATCAAGATGGTGATATTGATTTGTTTATTGCTGGTGGCGTTCAATCTGGGAGTTATCCATTAGGAATGACAAGTTATATTTTAGAAAATAAAAAAGGGAAGTATCACATTGCTGATACAATAACTCAGTCTGGATTCTTGAAAGATGCTATATGGACAGATATCACTGGTGATAAAAAAGAAGAACTTATTACTGTAGGGCATTGGACTGGAATAGCATCTTATTCTATTACTGATCATTCTGTAATGGAAAATTCAATCATTTTCAAAGATACATCAGGAACAAAATTACACATGAATGGTTGGTGGAATACGATCTCTAGTTCAGATATAGATAATGATGGTGATATGGATCTATTATTAGGAAATCAAGGAACTAATGGATTTATAAAACCTCTTTTTAGCAAACCAGTATATGTATACACTCAGGATTTTGATTCTAATGGTAGCATAGATCCTATATTAGCACAATACTTTAATGATGGAGATTCACCTCAATTAAAACCTATCCACACAAGAGATGACATTTTAAAACAACTTGTCTCCCTTAAAAAGAAATATGGGACCTATAGTGATTTTGCTCAAGTTGATTTTAAAACACTTTTAAATATTCAAAACCTAGATCTAGAAACCTATAATGCTTCTATTTTTAAATCTGTATATGCAGAAAATATAGGTGACAATACATTCTTAGTACATTCATTACCAGCAATAAGTCAACAAGCGCCTATTCAAGACATACTAGTATTTGACATTGATACTGATGGATATAAAGATGTATTACTCGTAGGCAATGATTATTCTGCCGAAGCAAATTATGGAAGACATGATGCCCATATAGGGGTCTTTCTAAAAGGAAGTAAAGATGGTTTTAAGGTAATCAGAAATAGAGAAAGCGGATTTGTAGTACCCAAGCAATCAAATCATATTATAACTACACAAAACAGAAATAAACAAACACGTATTATAGCTACGCAAAACAATACAAAAGCATGTGTGTTTGAAATTAATAAGGAGATAGCCTCAATAAAAAACGAATAACTGGCTTACATGGAAGACGTAATAACACATAATTTTAGTATTATCAAAGACACAGATTCTTTTGATGTAACTATTACTCCACATTCTAAAGAAAACAATGTAGATATATATACTATACAATTTATATCTCTTCAAGAATTTATACCAAGTCCTATAACAATACGCTGGAAGATTCCCGCTATAAATGTAAAAGGTGTGTGGAAACCTACAACAGATTTTTCTAAACGTATCATGGATGATTGGGAATTAGACCATATGGAATCTCGTATTTCTGTAGATGCGCCAGTAGTCTCAATCTTCGGACATCAGGATACAAATATTCTTACTTTCGCTTGTGCAGATGCTATAAATACAACATCTCTTAATGCCTTATATAGAGAAGAAGATAATTGTATGTATTGTCATATTACTCTTTTTGCAGAAGCACATCATACAATAGCATCGTATACAACACAATTACGTATAGATCAATCTAATTATCATTTTTCAAAATCATTACAAGCTATAGGTCATTGGTGGAGTCGTTTTGATCATCTTATTCCTACACATACTCCTCCACTTGCAATGAAGCCTGTATATTCTACTTGGTATCAATTTCATCAAAATTTAAAACCTAGTGTCTTATTAGAAGAATGTAAAATCGCATCTCAATTAGGATATGAATTAATTATTCTGGATGATGGCTGGCAAACTAATGATGATAATAGAGGGTATGACTATACTGGAGATTGGCAACCAGAACGCATTCCCGAACTTGCTACTTTTACAAAAGCTATTCATGCTACAGGTATGAAACTAGCACTATGGTATTCAGTTCCTTTCTGCGGAAAACATAGTAAGGCTTATCAGAAGTTTAAAGGCAAATTTTTAACAGAAAATCATAGATGGGCACCTGTTTTTGATCCTAGATATCCTGAAGTAAGAACGTATCTCATCAATCTCTATACAAAAGCACTTACTGATTGGAATCTCGATGGTTTTAAGCTTGATTTTATAGATGAGTTTAAAGCATATCCTGATACTGTATTAACTCAAGAAAATGGGAGAGATTTTTCTTCTATAAATGAAGCTGTAGATAGATTACTTACAGATGTAATCACGTCGTTACAAGCTATCAAAAAAGATGTTGTCATAGAGTTTAGACAAAAATACACAGGTCCTGCTATGCGTAAATACGGGAATATGTTTAGGGCTTTTGATTGTCCTGGAGATGCTACAATGAATCGTGTACGAATTGCAGATATAAAAATGATTTGTGGGTCTACTGCTGTACATAGTGATATGTTTACATATCATAAAGAAGAACCCCTAGAAGTAAAAGCATTACAACTTATAAATACTTTATTTGGTGTACCTCAATTATCAATAATGCTTCAAGAAACAACTTCTGAAGAATTAGAAATGATTCGTTTTTACACAAACTATTGGAATATACACGCACATATATTCTTAAAAGGGGCATTTACACCATATAAACCTCTGGCAAATTATCCTATCTGCGAATCTTACAAAGACAATCACCTCATTATAGGTGTTTTTGACACTTTTGTTATTTCTCTATCTACAGATGCGCATCATATTGATATTATCAATGGGCAATTAGAAAGTCATATTGTTATAGATAGTCCTACAGATAAAGGAGATTACAAGATGAACGTATTTTATTGTAACGGTACTATTTCAGGCCAATCTTCTATAAAAGTTCTAAAAGGACTTACAAAAATAGATGTCCCTCCTAGCGGATTAATACAACTCACTAAAACTATATAAGAATACTTATCTTTAATGCTAAAGGATTTGTACCCAACAACTATGAGTAAAGAATACATCATTGCTTTTGACCAAGGAACCACAAGCACACGTGCTATTATTTTTGATAAAAAAGGAGCTATTTGTGGAATTGCTCAAAAGGAACTCACACAACAATATCCTCAATCTGGATGGGTTGAACATGATCCTATAGAGATATACACACATCAGCAAGATGTTTTTAAAGAAGTCATTAAAAATTCGACAATTACGATTGATCAAATTGCTGGAATTGGAATTACAAATCAGAGAGAAACTACTGTTGTATGGGATAAAACAACAGGAGAACCTATCCATAATGCTATCGTATGGCTTGATAAACGCACCTCTGGGATATGCGAAAATTTAAAAGCTCAAGGACTCGAAAAATATGTTGCAAAAAACACAGGACTTGTAATAGATTCTTACTTTTCTGGAACAAAAATACGATGGATTCTTGATCATGTAAAAGGAGCTCAGGAAAGAGCAGAAAAGGGTGAACTACTTTTTGGAACTATTGATTCTTGGTTAATCTGGAAATTCACTCAAGGCAAAAAACATCTTACAGATCATTCTAATGCATCTCGTACATTATTATATAATATTTTACATTTAGAGTGGGACAAAAAAATGCTTTCTGCATTACAAATACCGGAAGTTATGTTACCTACTGTTCAACATTCTTCTTCAGATTTTGGAAGCCTTTCTTATAATGGACTTCAAATCCCTATATATGGAGTTGCAGGAGATCAACAAGCCTCATTATTTGGTCAAGGAGGTTATAAATCGGGAATGGCAAAAAACACCTATGGGACAGGATGTTTTATGCTCATGAATACTGGAAAAAAACCATACCATTCTAAAAATGGATTATTGACCACATTATGTGCAAGCTTACCAACCGATGCCGTAAAATATGCTTTAGAAGGAAGTGTTTTTATTGCAGGAGCATCTGTACAATGGTTACGTGATAAGTTACAAGTTATAGAACAAGCAAAAGATACCGAAGCGATCTGTAAAGCTACACCATCATCAGATGATTTATATGTCGTTCCTGCATTTGCAGGTTTAGGAGCTCCTTATTGGGACATGAAAGCAAAAGGAGCTATTTATGGCCTCACATTAGACTCTGGTAAAAATGAAATTATCAAAGCAACGATAGACGCATTAGCCTATCAAACCAGAGATGTATTAGAAGCTATGGTAGAAGATAGTGGCAAGCAGATGAAAGCTCTTAAAGTAGATGGAGGTGCTACGGCAAATAATTATCTTATGCAATTTCAATCTGACATTCTCAATGTAGAAGTAGATCGTCCTAAAATGCTTGAAGTAACAGCATTAGGAGCTGCTTTTTTAGCAGGAATACAAGCTGGAATATGGAATAAAAAAGACATCTCAAAACTTCGAGAAATAGATACTTTATTTACACCCGAAATTACCGAATACGAACGTAGCAAGAAATACACAGGATGGAAACACGCCGTTGCTCGCACAAAATCATCAAATCTAAATATGCTTTCTGTAAAAGAAGAAGGTGCAATACGATTTTCTGTATTAGATAGACAAAGTCAATTACAAAGAGCAAAAAAAGAGAGGTTTGATCTTATCATCATAGGAGGAGGTGTTACTGGTGCTGGAATTGCTTTAGATGCCTCTTCTAGGGGTATGAATGTCTGTCTTATTGAAAAAAATGATTTTGCATCTGGCACAAGTAATAAATCCACAAAACTGATTCATGGAGGCTTGCGCTATTTAAAACAGATGGAAATTGCACTAGTTAAAGAATCAGGTAGTGAACGCGCTACTGTTCATAAATTGGCACCACATTTAGTAGTTCCTGAAAAAATGTTACTCCCACTTATAGAAGGAGGAACATATGGCAAAATGATGACAGCCATCGGTCTTAAGGTATATGATTTTTTAGCAAATGTAGAAGGAGAAGATAAACGCAAAATGCTTTCTGCAGAAGAAACATCTAACAAAGAACCTTTATTAGATAAAGAACATCTCGTAGGTGGCGGTTATTATGCTGAATATCGTACAGACGATGCTAGACTTACCATTGAACTTCTCAAAAAAGCAGCATCCTATGGAGCGTGTATTATCAATTACTGTGAGATGAAATCTTTTAATTATGATGAAGATGGAAAAATTAAAAGCTTGCATTGTTTTGATTATAACGCAAAAACTAGTTTTAAACTTAAAGCACATAATTATGTATCGGCTGCAGGTCCATGGGTTGATTTATTAAGGGAGAAAGATCATTCTAAAGACACAAAGTATTTACATTTAACAAAGGGAGTTCATATTGTTTTTTCTAGAGAGCGTTTCCCATTAACCCAACCTATTTATTTTGATGTTCCTGATGGTCGAATGATTTTTGCAATCCCTAGAGGCAGGTCAACATATGTAGGAACAACCGATACCAATTATAGCGGAAATTTAAACCGTGTCGTAGCCACTACTAAAGATGCTCATTATTTACTCAATGCAGTAAATAACATGTTTCCTAGTGTACAACTTACAATAGATGATATAGAATCCAATTGGGCAGGATTACGCCCATTAATTCATGAAGACGGTAAAGACCCATCTGAATTGTCTAGAAGAGATGAAATCTTTGTTTCAAAAACTGGGCTTATTTCTATTGCAGGTGGAAAACTTACGGGATATCGTAAAATGGCGCAACGTGTTATTGACACTGTTTTAAAACACGTTTCTGAAAAGAAAAAAACACATTTGGTAGCATCACATACAGAACGTATTCCGCTTACCTCCTGTCCACTTAGAGATACCAAAGCTGTAGAGACCTATCAAAAAGAAATTGAACAGTCCCTTAGAACCTATATGATTCAGGACACTAATCACAGTTGGTACTTAGCATCTACATATGGAAAACAAGCTGATGATATTATTAAAAAAATAGATTATTTCTTAAATGAATCTGCCGAAGAACGTCTGATTCGTGCTGAACTTTGGTATAGTGTGCATCACGAAATGACGAATTCACTTGCTGACTTTTTTGTGAGAAGAACAGGAAGACTTTATTTTGATATTCACAGTGTTCATAGATATAGACAACTCGTTCAAGAAGATCTAGTTAAATATTTAGGATGGGACGAAGCACGCGTAGAAAAGGAGAATCAATGGCTCGATATTTTATTAAAAGACGCCTCACATTATTATGAAAAAGAAATAGAAGTATAGTCATAAAACAACTACAACGTTGTAGTGCGTTAGAATATATTAGCTTTCGCAAAAGCGTACTCAAAAAGAGTCTTAATATTCAATGAAAATCCCTATTTTCACTGCTACACTTTAAACCAAACAACTCATGGGAATTATTTCATTTATTGGATTTACACTATTAGTAGCAGGTTATGCCTGGTGGAAAACAAGAGGAACAGATGAAAAATCTGCAGATGGATATTACTTAGGAGGAAGAAGTCTTGGAGCACTTACTATTGCAGGTTCTTTATTACTTACCAACTTATCTGCCGAGCAAATTGTAGGTCTTAATGGGCAAGCATTTACAGAAGGAATTCTTGTAATGGCATGGGAAACACTTGCTGCCATAGCCATGGTCATTACAGCAGTATGGTTTCTTCCTAAATATATGAAAGGAGGGATTACAACTATTCCAGAGTTTATAGAAAAACGTTTTGATGAAAACACAAAGGCAATCCTTTCTGTATTATTTCTAATTGCTTTTGCTATTGTATTATTACCTACTATCTTATATTCAGGATCATTAGCTTTTAGTACAATGTTTGACTTACCATCCTTATTAGGTTGGTCAGAATCTGCTGTAATATGGTTATGTGTATGGAGTATAGGATTAATTGGAATTATATATGCAATTTTTGGAGGACTTAAAGCCGTGGCAGTATCTGATCTTATAAATGCCATAGGGTTATTAGTAGGTGGTTTATTGATCCCGTATTTTGGATTAAAATTAATTGGAGACGGAGATATGTTTGTGGGTCTTAATACACTATGGACTGAAAATCAAGATAAATTTGACGTTACTGGAGATGTGACTTCATCGATCCCTGTAGGGACAATTTTTACAGGAATGATGATTGCTCAGATGTATTATTGGGGTACTAATCAATCCATATTACAACGTGTTTTTGGAGCAAAAAGCTTGAAGGAAGGACAAAAGGGAATGATGCTTGCTGCCTTTGTAAAGTTTCTTATCCCAGTAATTGTAGTTCTTCCTGGTATTATCGCTTGGAATGTATTTAATGGAGACCTCAGCGCCGCTGATCAAGCCTACCCAGAACTTGTACGTAAAGTACTTCCTCCTGCATTGCTAGGTTTCTTTGCTGCTGTGCTTTTTGGAGCTGTATTAAGTTCATTTAATAGTTTATTAAACAGTAGTGCAACTCTCTTTGGGTTTGACCTCTATAAGAAATTCTTCAAACCAGACGCTAGTGAACACCAAACAGTAAAAGCAGGTAAATTATTTGGTCTTGCTGTTGCTATGATTTCTATGACTATTGCGCCATTTATTGCAAACGCACCTGAAGGATTATTCTCATATATCCAGCAAGCTTTAGGTAGTTTAAGCGTTCCTATTTTGGCTGTAGTTGTCATTGGAATTTTAACTAAGAGGGTGCCTGCACTTGGAGCCAAAATAGTCTTAATAGCAGGAGTACTTATGTATTTAATAAGTTTACTCATATTAGGCCCTTACTTCACAAATGAAGCATTAGTAGGTGCTGAAGCTAGCGGTATTACGGACCCTAGTCAATTAGCAGTTATTAAAGCAGAAGCATATCCACATTTCTTGCATATTATGGGAATTTTATTTGTAATTAATATCGTTATTATGCTTATCATAGGAATGACGAAACCAAAAACAGATATTTATGTGCCTACTACAACAGAAGTAATAGATACAACTCCTTGGAAATATGCATATATTGTGGGAGGTCTTATTACATTATTAGTATTAAGTACGTATCTTATATTTTAAGACATACGCTTTCGCGAAAGCGTATAAAAAAGAAGAAATAAAAAGTAGCATATTTACAGAATATGCGTGTAAGAAATTAAATAAAGACGAAAGTGGGAACATATTCCCGCCTGCGCGAGAATAAAATGAAAATAGTTGTTACAGGAGGATTAGGGTTTATAGGATCACATACCGTCGTAGAATTACAAAATAATGGACACCAAGTAATCATTATAGATAATTGTTCTAACTCGTCAAAAGAAGTACTTCATGGAATCACAAATATTACCGGCATTACTCCAATATTTGAAGAATTTGATTTAAGAGAAAAGTCAAAAGTTCAAGATTTTTTTGCAAGGCATCAGAATATTGCTGGAGTAATCCATTTTGCAGCTTCCAAAGCAGTAGGTGAAAGTGTTAATGAACCACTTCTCTACTATGAAAACAATATTGCAACCCTTATTTATATATTACAGGAATTACAAAAGAAGGCAAATGCTAATTTTATATTTAGCTCATCTTGTACTGTTTATGGTCAAGCTGATGAATTACCTATTACAGAAAATGCACCCGTTAAACCTGCTGAATCTCCGTATGGAAACACAAAACAGATAGGCGAAGAAATTATACGAGATACTTGTAAAATTGCATCACAAGTCAAAGCAATATCGCTCCGCTATTTTAATCCTATTGGAGCTCATCCTTCTGCAGAAATTGGAGAATTACCAATAGGAGTTCCTCAAAACCTTGTTCCATTTATAACTCAAACAGCAATTGGGTTAAGAGAGCAATTATCTGTTTTTGGAGATACGTACCCTACTCCAGATGGTACAGCTATACGTGATTATATACATGTAGTAGATCTTGCAAAAGCGCATGTCGTTGCCTTAGAACGCTTGCTACAGAATAAGAATAAAGGAAACTATGAAGTTTTTAATGTAGGCACTGGTGTTGGTAGTTCTGTACTTGAAGTTATTACTTCTTTTGAAAAAGCAGCAAATACATCTCTTAATTATAAAATTGTAGAAAAAAGAGAAGGTGATGTTATTGCAGCATACGCAGACACTAATAAAGCAAATAACGATTTAGGTTGGAAAGCAAGTAGTACATTAGATGAAGCTATGGCATCTGCCTGGTCTTGGGAACAGAAAGTGCGTAGCTAGACATTGTCTTTTATATTCAATTTTAGAAACATTAACGTACTTGTTGTTTTGCACTTCATTACGAAGTTCTAATACATAATTCAAGTTAAAAATACAGATTTTGCAAAACGATCAATTATTACAATTATTTGTAATAATTAGTTCTAAAAAAATACTAATACCATAAGGAGCTTATTAAGGTTTTTTCATGTTAAATCTTAAAATCTGAGCTTCAAAATGTTAAAGTTCCATAAAAAGCTATTCTAAAGTTCCTCTATCATTCCTATTTATAGAAATAGTTTTAAAAAATTTGTATCTTAAATTTTTAAAAAAGCTTAGTTCTATTAAGTTTATTTTTCTAAAACATATCATCATGAAAATTTCTTATTTTTTACCACAAAAAACAAGAGAATTAATTCCAGTTACTCTTTTATTAATTTTCTTAAGTATCTTCACACATACATATGCACAAACTGACGATTCCTATATAGAAATAACTGGAAATGTTGTAAACATCATTACAGGAGAACCTATCATTGCTGCTTCTATTCAAGAAGTAAATAGTAATGTTAGTACCATCACAAATACTGAAGGTGAATTTTTATTAAAAATTAATGACACTAGTGATATTGTCTTAAAAATTGATGCCCTTGGATTTAAGCCTAAAACAATTAGCGTTACAGAAGCTAATGCAAAAAACTTACAAATTTCATTACAAGCCTCATCTATAGAGCTTTCTGAAGTAAGTATCACATCATATAAAAATGCTAGGGATCTTGTAGAAAAAGTATTTGAAAAAAAACGTTCTAATTATTTAGATGACAAAACATTGATGACTGCTTTTTATAGAGAAACTATTAAAAAGAGAAATAAAAATGCATCATTAGCAGAAGCTGTATTAAATGTATACAAGCAACCCTATGGAGATTCTAAGCAAGATGTCATAAAACTTGTAAAGTCTAGAAAGAATACAGATTATTCAAAACTTGACACTATAGCTTTAAAATTGCAAGGAGGACCATTTAGCACATTATATATAGACTTGATGAAATATCCTGAATATGTCTTTACCCCATATACTATGGACGGGTATGATTTTAAATTTGGAGCAACTTCAGAGATAAATGGCACGCCTGTTTACACAGTAAAGTTCAAGCAAAAAGAGAATGTCACTGACCCATTATATGATGGAAAATTATATATCAACACAAAATCTTTAGCTCTTGTTAAAGCTGATTTTAGCATGAATCTTTCCAATCAAAATGAAGTGGTTAATTTATTAGTTAAAAGAAAACCTAATAATGTACGTATTAAAGCAAAAAACATAGACTATACAGTAGATTATCGTGAGAAAAATGGAAAGTGGTATTATGGATATAGTAAAGCAAATCTTACGTTTGAAGTAAAAAAACGTCGTAAATTATTTAAATCTATCTATTCATTAACCTCTGAAATGGCTGTCACTGATTGGGAGCTATTTGATAACTCTCAAGATTGGAGTACAAAAAACAAATTAAGTTCTTCTATTATTATGTCTGATGAAACTTCTGGCTTTTCTGATCCTCAATTCTGGGGTGAATATAATGTAATAGAACCTGAAAAATCAATAGAATCTGCAATCAGAAAAATACAAAGACGATTAGAAAAAGAAGATGGTAAAACAGAAGCTGCTGTTGGAAAGAAACCATAAATACAATCTCTTTACACTTATAAACAAACTGTCTAAAAAACAAGGATGTATCTCTAGTAAAACCAGCAGTTTTCATTTGATCAAATCTTGATATTTTTTAGACAGTTTGTTTTTATACTATATTTTCATTTTAAACATACTGACTATCAAAAGAAAAATTGACCACATTGTATTTGCTGTTTCAGATCTTGACAAAGCGATGCGTTCATTTGAAAAGACAACCGGAATTGCTCCAATCTTTGGAGGATTTCATAGTACTGAAGGGACTAAAAATGCGTTGATCAATCTACAAGACGGCATGTATTTGGAGCTTATTGCAATAGATATTACAAATAAAGAAATCACTAAAAATAGATGGATGGGCATTGATCTTTTAACTAAGAATCAAGTGACTCGATTTGCATTAAAATCAAATGACCTCATCACTGATAGTAGGATTCTAAAAACATATCATCCAGATATGGGTACCTCTAAAGAAGGATCTAGACATACAACTACTGGCGATGTATTACGTTGGGAATTACTTATGCCTCTTGCATCTCCTGAAGTTGATATTATGCCTTTTATGCTTGATTGGTCTGCATCAGATACGCATCCTCATGATATGTTACCAGATATGAATTGTAGTCTTCTAGAACTCTATGCGACACATCCTACTCCAGAAAAAATAATTCCATTTTTAAAAGAATTAGGATATCCTATACGCATAGATAAACAACATATAGTCTCTTTACAACTTACACTCAATACTCCTAATGGTATTGTTCACTTATAATTATATATAAAATCATGGCAATCCTTGAAGTCGTTAAAATGGGTAATCCTTTATTAAGGAAAATAGCTATCGCTGTTGGAGAAGAACTAACAACTTCTGATTTTCAACAAATCATCGACGATATGGTAGCTACCATGCGTTTTCAACATGGAGCAGGTATTGCAGCTCCACAAGTAGGAATCCTTAAACGTGTTTTTACCATGGAAATGCTAGAAAATCCTCGATATCCTAACAAAAAACCTTTTCCCTTATATATTGCTATCAATCCCGAAATAGAAATCCTGGATGATACTCTAGTTGATAGTTGGGAAGGTTGCTTATCTATTCCTACTATACGAGGCAAGTTAAAACGTTACAAACGTATTTTATTAACTGCAATAGATCGTCAAGGAAGGCCATTTCAGGTAGTTTTGGATGATTTTGCAGCTATTGTGGCGCAACACGAATTAGATCACCTCAACGGTACTTTATTGATAGATCGTATGGAATCTATGGAAACACTTACGTTTCAGGAAGAATATGAGAAGTTCTGGTTATAAAGAAAAAATCATCATTTTCTTTTACAGTAATTTCAAAGGGTAAATGGTATTATTTGGGCGTTCCTTCGGGCAGGCTATACACTATATCTTTTTTGGGCATATGCGCCACCCAAAAAAGGATGCCGTTACTATCCTTAACGCAAGATTTTAACAATCAAGAGAGAATTATAATGTAAAAAACCTCGCAAAACATTATTTTATTATCCAAAAGTAAATCTTTGGGGATAATATGATGTGCTTCAAACACAAAAGGCTTTAGTTAAAACTAAAGCCTTTTGTGTAATCATATAAAATCCATTAATCCTCTTCTGCTAATGGAAAATCATCAGGGTTAATACCTTCCAAACTACTCTGTCCATTAATAATAATCTCTACACCACCGTATTCTATAGTATAACCAAAAAAATTCCTTTTATATTCTTTTTCATACATAGGAACGATATCTAATCCTATAATGTTATGCTCTGTAAATAATTGTTGTGTTCTCTCTGAAATCAAGTTATATGGCTTATAATAGAACCAATCCAATGTTTTATTCAGTGCCATAGTTTTAGGATATGGATATTGTTCTAATTCTTCTTTAATAAATTGAAGTGCCTTATAGGAAGGAATTTCTCCTTGCTTATAATGAATCGTTTTATAAACACCTCTATCAATACGTTCTCTACGATAAAAAGTAGAGGCTTTATAATCTAAAAACTGATGTTCCTCAAGATCAATCTGTAATATATAATAGGGCTGTAAAGGTTGTTTTCCATCAATATCTAATTCTATTGGATAATAACTATGTTTTGGTAATTGTAGTTGTTCTAATAAATCTTTAAGACGAGGAGAAACAACATAAAAATGTAATTCATTAGGTTTTACGTCATAATCTACAATAGTCGGTTCATTAAAGAAATCTATTGCCTCATATTTTTTATTGGTGTAAAGGTTTCCATTATCATCTCTAGCCAGATTAAATTTCAATTGCATTATCTCATTAGAATAGTCTCCATCTGATCGATATCCAAAGCCTGAAAAGTACTGTTCCTTTTCTGTGTGAGATTCTATATTAAAAATATATTCTCCAATCTT
>CAYYSK010000010.1:0-33402 GCA_964474345.1 uncultured Flavobacteriaceae bacterium | reverse complement strand
AAGCAATTAATGATAATTTTGAACTAGCAATTGATTTAAAGTTTTAATTACATAAAGATTCTAAAAAAGTGCTTTAATCCGAATTATGCATTAGAACTTCGTAATGAAGTGCAAAACGACAATAAACACTAGTGTTTTCTTGCTTTTAGCATAGCATCGCTATGGTAAAGTAAAAAATACAGCGTAGTGATAGTGCTTGCAGTGGTTTTGTGATATAATAGATTTTCTAATGCATAATTCGGGTTTAATTATTTTTATAAAATTTAGTTATAGCACTTTTTTTATTTAAATGAGCTTCCTATCTTTATACCCGAAATGAAAAACAACACAATACATATTTGGTGGTGGAATGCGAAACAACAGTTATCGTAAGAAGCCTCTATATGTATTATATCATATAAAAAGCCTGTCTTACGACAGGTTTTTTTCATTTTAGTAAGATTACAATAGTATAAAAAATTACTAATGAAATACACATTAAAAACATATTCAAAAAAGCTGTTAGCAGATACCATCACTCCCGTATCTGTATATCTGCGTTTACGAGATCGTTTCCCTAATAGCTTACTATTAGAAAGTAGTGATTATCACGCAAATGATAATAGTTTTAGTTACATCTGCTGTAATCCCATTGCTTCTATAAAGGTAGATTGTAATGAAATTATTCAGCAATTTCCAGATGGAAAAACAATTACTATAGATACTACTCCTACTACAAATGTCGTAGAGATTCTTGATGTTTTCGCAAAATCATTCTCTTCTGAATCATCTGATTTTAAATTTATAAATAATGGTCTTTTTGGATATTTATCGTATGACTCTGTTCATTATTTTGAAGATATAGATGTTATTAAAAAAGAACACGATCTTGAAATACCAGATATCTACTATGCTGTTTACCAAAATATCATTGCCATTAATCATTTTAATAATGAAGCCTATATATTTTGTCATACAACATCAGATGAAAATAATATTTCACAAATAGAACAACTCCTTAAAATAAAAAACTTTGCCGAATATAATTTTAATCGAGAAGGATTACCAGAAACAAATATCTCTGATGATGATTATAAAACGCTAGTTAATACTTGCAAAAAGCATTGTCAACGAGGTGATGTCTTCCAAATAGTACCTAGTAAGCGATTTTCGCAACAATTTAAGGGAGATGAATTTAATGTATATCGTGCTCTACGAAGTGTAAATCCTTCTCCTTATTTATTTTATTTTGATTATGGAGATTTTAAAATTTTTGGTTCATCACCAGAAGCTCAATTGATTGTAAGTGATGGAAAGGCAGAAATTCATCCTATAGCTGGTACTTTTAAACGTACTGGAAATGATGAACAAGATGCTCAACTTGCAAAAGAACTTGCTGTAGATGAAAAAGAGAATAGTGAACATGTGATGCTTGTAGATCTTGCTCGTAATGATCTTTCTAGAAATGGACATGGAGTTCAAGTAGAGACGTACAGAGAAGTACAGTTTTTCTCACATGTGATTCATCTTGTAAGCAAGGTTACAGCAAATAAACATGCTTCATCTAGTACACTTCAAGTTGTTGCAGATACGTTTCCTGCGGGAACATTAAGTGGTGCTCCAAAGCATATGGCTATGCAATTATTAGAAAAGTATGAGAATCGTAACCGTACTTTTTATGGTGGAGCTATAGGATTTATGGATTTTAATGGCAATTTTAATCATGCAATCATCATTCGTTCGTTCTTAAGTAAGAATCATGCATTACATTACCAAGCAGGAGCTGGAATTGTTTCTGGCAGTGACCCTGCAAAAGAATTACAAGAAGTTTATAATAAGCTAGGAGCCTTAACAAAAGCATTAGAACTCGCTGAAGAAATATAATTATGAAAAAAGTACTCGTAATAGATAACTATGATAGTTTTGTATACAATCTTGTACACTATCTAGAAGAATTAGATTGCATCGTTGATGTAAAACGTAATGACCAGTTTCATATCGATGATTGTGAAGTCTATTCTAAAATTTTATTATCACCTGGGCCTGGAATCCCTGATGAAGCTGGATTACTCAAAGAAGTTATAAAAAAATACGCTCCTACAAAAAGTATCTTGGGAGTATGCTTAGGTCAACAAGCTATAGGTGAAGTTTTTGGAGGAACTCTTATTAATCTTGATCAAGTTTTTCATGGGGTAGCAACACAAATTAATATTACAAAAGACGATACTGTTCTTTTTAAAGGGTTAGATCAACAAATTGATGTAGGCAGGTATCATTCTTGGGTAGTTGGAAATGAGCGTTTTCCAGAAAATTTAGAAATCACAGCTATCGATAGTAATGGTCAAATTATGGGGTTGCGTCACAGAGTATATGATGTAAGAGGTGTCCAATTCCATCCAGAAAGTGTACTTACACCTGATGGAAAAATGATGATTAAAAACTGGATTAATAACTAACTTAATTATATCATGAAAAAAGCCCTTTTATATCTATCCTTGATTTGTTTTTCAATATCTTGTATAAAAGATAAAACTGTACCATCAGAGCCACCTACTGCTCCTGTTGTAATAGAAGTTACAGAAACACCTCCAACGCCTGAAGTAGATTCAATACAAGAACCTCCATCAGTTCTTGAGGTCATAAAGGAAACACCTCCACCTGTAAAGAAAAAGAAGAAAAAGAAGAAAAAAGTTGTTACAAAGAAAAAAGAGGACTATAAATCTCTCATTTTTAACGTCCAATTAGGTATTAATCCAAGTAAGAAAAATTGGGTGTTATTTAAAAATGGCACCTATCTCATTTTTCCCAATAAAACAGCTGAGAAAGATGCTATAAGAGCTGCAAAAAAATTGCTTACAAATTATAATGGAAATACAGTATTTATTGATAAATCAAATTTTGCAAAAGGATGGATTGCTTCTACTCCAACAGGGATTTATAATTATATAGACAAAGGAGCATTTGGTAGAGGTATTCCAAAACCAGCCAGTATAGAAAAAAAAGGAATAGATAATATTGCTGCTGACAAAAAAGGGTTAGAAATCATCCATGTCAACAGACCTAAATAATACAAATAACATTTTTCATCTTCACAGGAAACAACTATGAAAAAGATTCTTAATAGACTCATTCAGCACGATATTCTTTCTAAACAAGAATCACGAGAGATTTTAGTCAATATATCCGAAGGAAAATACAATCCAAGTCAAATTGCATCCTTTTTAACCGTTTATATGATGCGTAGCATCACTGTTGAAGAACTTGAAGGGTTTCGAGACGCTTTATTAGATTTATGTCTTGCCATTGATTTTTCTGATTATAATACCATTGATTTATGTGGTACTGGAGGAGATGGAAAAGACACCTTCAATATCTCTACATTATCTAGTTTTGTTACCGCAGGTGCAGGAGTACATGTAACAAAGCACGGTAATTATGGTGTATCTTCTGTAAGTGGGAGTAGTAATGTCATGGAATTCTTAGGAATTCAATTCAGCAACAACAAAGATTTTTTAAAGCGATCTATGGATGAAGTAGGCATGTGTGTATTGCATGCACCACTCTTTCATCCTGCTATGAAAAATGTAGCTCCAATACGTAGAGAATTAGGAGTTAAAACTTTTTTCAATATGCTAGGACCTATGGTAAATCCAGCATTTCCTAAAAACCAATTAGTAGGCGTTTTTAATCTTGAATTAGCTAGAATGTATGGATATCTTTATCAAAAAGGAGATAAAAATTTTACGATTCTTCATGCACTTGATGGATATGATGAAATCTCATTAACAGGTCCTACAAAAACAATTACAAATCAAACAGAAACTATGCTTACTCCATCAGATTTTGGAGTATTAGCACATATGCAACAAGACATTTACGGAGGTGATAGTGTGGAAGCATCTGCAAAGATTTTTGTCAATGTGATTTCTGGAAAAGGAACCGCTCCACAAAACAACGTGGTATGTGCTAATGCAGGAATGGCTATTGCGACTGTAAAAGGATTAACTCCTAAAGAAGGATTTGAACAAGCCAAAGAAAGTTTACTTTCGGGAAAAGCGTATGAAAAACTAAAAAAATTACAACAACTCAGTAAATAATAAAACCTCTCTCCTATCAAGGAGGGAATGAGGGAGGTGTAAAACGGGGAAAAGAGAGAAGAGAATAACCATTAATTAAAACTGGTGGTTGAGTGATTTCGCTTTAAGCGAAATTGTATCGAAACCAAAAATAAAAATCGAATACGGGATGAGATACCCACATTCGTGGGAATAAAATGACAATACTAGACAAAATAATAGTCGATAAGCATAAAGAAGTTGCTCTTAAAAAACAGTTGATCTCAACGAGTCAATTAGAGCATTATCCTCTTTTTAATTGTGAGACACAATCATTAGCCATAGCATTACAACAGGGATCAGGTATTATTGCAGAGCATAAACGCAGATCTCCAAGTAAATCTGTTATTAATAATAGCTTAAGTGTTCAAAATGTAGCCAGAGGATATGAAACAGCTGGAGCGAGTGGCATGTCTGTACTGACAGATGGAAAATATTTTGGAGGTTCACTAGATGATTTACTACTCGCTAGAGCAGCTACAAAATTTCCATTATTACGTAAAGAATTTATAGTAGATGAATATCAAATTCTTGAAGCAAAAGCTCATGGCGCAGATGCCATTTTATTAATTGCAGCTTCTCTTACAAAGAAGGAAATTAAAGATTTTTCTGTTTTTGCGAAAGCATTACACCTAGATGTCTTATGTGAATCTCATAATAAAGAAGAACTCCTTAAATCAATAATTCCTACAGTAGATATGTTAGGAATTAATAACAGAAATTTAAAAACTTTTGATGTAAGTATCCAAACAAGTAAAGACTTAGTAGCCTTGATACCTGATGAATTTGTAAAAGTATCAGAAAGTGGTATTAGTAATGTAAAAGCAATTAAAGAATTACAACCATATGGATTTGAAGGGTTCTTAATAGGAGAAAACTTTATGAAAACTAATAATCCAGGAGAAAGTGCTACAACTTTTATAAATCAATTATAAGTATGAAGCTCAAAGTTTGCGGTATGAAATACAATACACAAGAAGTAGCTGCTTTGCAGCCAGACTATCTTGGGTTTATATTTTATGAGAAAAGTCCGCGCAATTTTGATGGAGGTATTCCTACGCTACCAGAAGGTATAAAAAAAGTAGGAGTATTTGTGGATGCTGATATCGCTTTCGCGAAAGCGAACATAGAAAAATACAACTTGGATGTGATTCAGTTACACGGAAGCGAATCTCCCGAATATATCAAAGAGCTTAAAAACTCCCTCTCCTTTGAAGGAAAGAGCTGGAGTAAGGATACAAAAAACATATCGAGCGCAGTCGAGATATGGAAAGTATTCTCCATAAAAGATGTCTTTAATTTTGAGAGACTTATTCCTTATGAAGATCTTGTAGAAGCGTTCCTTTTTGATACTAAAGGGAAAGCCAAAGGAGGAAACGGATATACCTTTGATTGGAATGTTTTAAAAAAGTATCCATCTAAAACGCCATTTATCTTAAGTGGTGGCATCGGACTTGAGGAAATAGAAAATATAAAAGAAATACTAGGAACTAATCTTCCTATTCTTGCATTAGACGTAAACAGCAAGTTTGAAGATATGCCTGGGCAAAAAAATATAGAATTATTACAAACATTTACTCTACAATTAACTTCTCTTCTATCAAGGAGGGACTAAGGAAGATGTTTAACGAGAGTTAATATGAAAACAGAAACTTTATCTTACCAATCAGACGACCGTGGGTATTATGGCGATTTTGGAGGAGCTTTCATTCCAGAAATGCTATACCCAAATGTTGAAGAATTGCGTTCACAATACGTACAGATCATGCAAGAACCTTCTTTTCAAGAGGAGTTCAATCAGTTATTAAAAGATTATGTAGGACGTCCTACGCCTCTTTATTATGCTGAACGTTTTAGTAAAAAATATACTACAAAAGTATATTTAAAACGAGAGGATTTATGCCATACTGGAGCACATAAGGTAAATAATACTATTGGGCAGATTTTAATGGCAAAACGATTAGGCAAAAACCGAATCATTGCTGAAACTGGTGCTGGACAACATGGAGTTGCCACTGCAACCGTATGCGCATTAATGGGATTAGAATGTATCGTATATATGGGTGCTATAGATATAGAACGACAGGCACCAAATGTAGCACGCATGAAAATGCTAGGAGCTACTGTACGTCCGGCAATGTCAGGAAGTAGAACTCTTAAAGATGCTACTAATGAGGCTATACGTGACTGGATTAATAATCCTATAGATACACATTACATCATAGGTTCTGTAGTAGGTCCACATCCATATCCAGATATGGTAGCACGTTTTCAATCTGTAATTTCTGAAGAAACAAAAAAACAACTCCAGGAAGTTGAAGGACGTGAAAATCCAGATTATGTTGTTGCTTGTGTAGGCGGAGGAAGTAATGCTGCTGGGCTTTTTTATCATTATTTAGATCAGCCAGAAGTAGGTATTATTGCTGTAGAAGCTGCTGGAAAAGGAATTGATACTGGAGAGAGTGCAGCTACCTCAGCTTTAGGCCGTGAAGGAATTATACACGGTAGCAAAACTCTCTTAATGCAAACACCAGATGGGCAGATTACTGAGCCGTATTCCATCTCGGCAGGATTAGATTACCCAGGGGTTGGTCCTATGCATGCCAATTTATTTAGAACAGGGCGAGGAGAGTTTATTTCTATTACTGATGATGAGGCGATGCAAGCAGGTCTGGAATTGAGCAAACTAGAAGGAATTATCCCTGCGATAGAAACTAGTCATGCGCTTGCTATTTTTGAAGAACGAAAATTTAAACCAAATGATGTTGTCGTGATCAATCTATCAGGACGTGGCGATAAAGATTTAAACACCTATATAGAATATTTTAAATTATAACGTTTAAACATTTTTTCATTTTTGCGAAAGCGGAAATCTCAACAAACACATGGAGATCAATACATTCTACACATATATCCCTACAAATAAAGGACATACTGTATTATATATTGGTTTTACAAATGATTTAAAAAAAAGAATAAAACAACATAAATATCCAAGTTCAAAAGGGTTTGCTAAAAAATACAATGCTTCTAAACTGATTTGGTTTGAATCTACACAATATGTAAACAACGCTATCAAAAGGGAGAAGCAAATTAAAAAATGGAATCGTGCATGGAAAGAAAGCTTAATTAATGACATGAATCCAGATTGGAAAGATTTAAGTTGGATGATAGAATAATTACAATATGCTTTCGCGAAATGGTATACTGAGCCTGTCGAAGTAGCGTGATTAGAAACATTAAAAGATAATGAGGTTTCCGTCTTCGCGGAAATGACAGAAAATAATATTAAATGAACCGTATACAACAAAAATTACAAGAAAATAAAAAACTACTCAGTCTCTATTTTACAGCTGGGTACCCCGCTATTAATGACACAATGACCATCTTACAACAATTACAAGATAGTGGCGTTGATATGGTGGAGATAGGGCTTCCGTTTTCTGACCCGCTAGCAGATGGGCCAACCATTCAAGCAAGTAGTACTGCTGCATTAAAAAATGGAATGACTACTCAGTTACTTTTTGATCAACTAAAAGATGTTAGAAAAACCATTGACATCCCATTGATTATGATGGGGTATTTTAATCCCATGCTTCAATATGGTGTTGAGAAGT
Organism: uncultured Flavobacteriaceae bacterium; assembly: GCA_964474345.1. Classification (GTDB taxonomy): domain Bacteria; phylum Bacteroidota; class Bacteroidia; order Flavobacteriales; family Flavobacteriaceae; genus Dokdonia. The sequence continues at coordinate 25,691 of CAYYSK010000010.1, read as the reverse complement.
TTTGTGCTACTTGTGCCAAAATCGGTATTGATGGAATTATTATGCCTGATCTACCACTAGCTGAATATGAAACGGAATACAAAGCTATTTTTGAAAAATATGGACTCATTAATGTATTTTTAATTACACCACAAACTAGTAATGATCGTATCAGACAGATAGATGCTGCTAGTGATGGTTTTATATATATGGTAAGTAGTGCCAGTACGACAGGTGCACAAAGTGGTTTTGGAAACACACAATCTGAGTATTTTGAACGTATTGCAGAAATGAATCTTAAAAATCCTCAAATTGTAGGGTTTGGGATTAGTAATTCAGATACGTTTCAAGCAGCTACCTCTTTTGCAAAAGGTGCCATCATCGGAAGTGCTTTTATAAAACATATTACGACTCATGGAGCTGATAGTGTTGATACATTTATAAAGACAATTAGATAATTTAATTTTTAAAATATCTAAACAAGTATTTTCAAAACACATATCATCTAAAAACTGTAGTTTGAAATTATTTTTTGTGAAAAAAATCATACAAGAGCATTGAATTATGTTTATTTTGTGTATTTAATCGATTAAATCAATAGTTTTGTCTACATTTTATTACTTTTTTCTTAAAGTAAATTAATAAGCTTAGCTCCTCATATTTTTGTATTCACAGAACTCAAGATTATGAAAACAGTAACCATTTTAATACTATCTTTTTTTTCTTTTACTACAGGAGCAACTACATTGTCTTCTTACGAAAAGCAAGCATTAATTGATTTATATTATGCTACAAATGGAGGTAATTGGACTGAATCTTGGGACTTAACTACAGCTGTAGAGAATTGGAAAGGAGTTACTATTGTTAATAATAAAGTAGTTGCATTAAAACTAACAAACAACAATCTCAATGGAGAACTTCCTACATCCATAGGAAACCTAATACATTTAAAAGTTTTAAATCTCCATAACAATACTATAAAAGGGAATATACCTGTTTCTATTGGAAACTTAGGCAAGTTAATAAGTCTAAATATTTCTTTAAATATATTCCAAGGAAACGTACCAGAAGAAATATCAAAAATTGAAAGTCTTGAGTATCTATACATATACTCAAACGACTTTATAGGTTTTTTACCATCAAAAGTTAATAAGTTACCCAATTTAAAAAGTATTCGTATGTATGCAACAAACATGAAAATGGATACAACAAATACACTTGTAATTTCATATTAATTACAAACGTATTTGCTTTTTACCCCGAATCAGCGTTAAGACAGAGACATACCCCCAAGTGTTTCTGTTTTTCTATATAACAAAGTATTCAATTCTATAACCTATTCTGTACTAAAAGTAAAACGTTATATTCTTACTAATACTACTTAGTATTAATAGGCTCTGAATAATAGACCATTTATGTTCTTAGTAAACTACCTCGGGGTATTAAACCCTTTGGCGGCGTCAATAAAAATTATAACAAATATTCTTTCTATTGATAGAAGGATATTTGTTATAATTTTTCAATTTTGGGGAAAATAAAATTATTATCCGTAATTTTCCTCAAAAAGAATATTCTTCAAAGTTAATTTCTGAAAACTGCAGAAAACATATTACTCATATTAGATCTCGATGAGACTTTAATTCACGCTACTGAAACTCAACTGGACATTCCTCATAGTTTCACTTATGTTGATTATTTTATTTATAAGAGACCCTATTTAAAGATGTTTCTTGAAGCTATAAGTATGGATTTTGATTTGGCTATTTGGTCATCTGCAGATGATATGTACGTACAAGATATTGTAGAGAAGATCAAACCTTCAATTATTGATTTTCAATTTATTTGGAGTCGAAGTCGGTGTACAACAACACGAGATTATGACCTTGATCGATATGTACATGAAAAGCGTCTTAAAAAGGTAAAAAAAATGGGTTACTCTTTAGAACGTATGCTTATTATAGATGATTCTCCAGAAAAAACAAAAGACAATTATGGCAATGCCATATATATCAATCCATATGAAGGAGATCTACAAGATCAAGAATTACAATTCCTTTTAAAATACCTTTTGACTATCAAAGGTTGTAGTAATGTAAGGAGTCTTGAAAAAAGAGGTTGGAAAAATCAAATACAATCAAATAACTAAAGAAGTATATGAAAACAAGATTATTAGTACTTATTGGATTTGGAATCATTTTCTTTTCCTGTAAAGAAGCTATCATACAACCCATAGGAGATACTACTATTCCTGTATTTGAAAACACTAATTTGTATTTTGATATGGCATTTAAGTCTGGGCCATCTCCTATTCAGGATAGCATTTTGCGTCTAGATGCAGGTCGTGTTATTGTTAAAAAAGTAAAAATCCCTCCTTATATCATATATACACAAGCTTTTATAGATATGACTTTAACATCTAATGGGGATCCTTGGGATAAATCAGGATCCTTATTTGTGATTCCTACAGATACTGATCTTTCATTACTCGATTTTGAAAATGGAAATTTTGACTTGAAGCAACTCAATCAAGCATATCCTGCAGTAACTCCTTTTACAAAAGATAGTATAAACTATGCCCCTAATGTTGAGTTAGTACGATTTATGACTCCTTTTGGCGTAGGTCATTTTAATGATAGTGATCGTATAAAAGGTCGTAAACCTATTTATATTCCACATTGGGAGGACGATGTATCTTGGAAAGAAGATATCACGCATCTTCTTCCTGTTCTAAACGATGAGGTATATATAGGAGTATTTATTGATACTTGGACAAAAGAGGGATATAATATCTCTGTTTCATTAGATTTTGACGAGAGTAATTTTCCAAATCATATCATGAGAAAACAAAAAGTACTTCCATTAGTAAATACGGTTAAGTATGCATCAGATCAAAAATTGTTTGATGATTTTTCAAAAAATAAGATCGCATTAGATTTTACGATAGATACACCTTTTAAAAATGCAAAACTACATTACATCACTACAGGTCATGGAGGTCATTCTGGCGGTGATGAGTTTGTGAAAAAAGAAAATATCATTTCGTTAGACGGTAAACTCATAAAATCATTTATTCCTTGGAGGGATGATTGTGCAAGTTTTAGGCGTTTCAATCCAACATCGGCTACTTGGCCTGCAAATACTATTATGGAAGATGAAACTTCTACAGAACAAATTGCTTCTTCCGACTTTTCTAGATCAAACTGGTGCCCTGGAAGTAATGTTATTCCTGAGGTGATTGCATTAGATAATTTAGCTTTGGGAACACATACGCTTACGATTGAAATTCCGGAAGCACAAATTGCTACCGACACAGAGAATAATTATTGGATGGTTTCTGCGTATCTTACATACGATTTAGAATAAATCCAATTTTATTTATGAAAAATAATCGTCGTAGGTCTTTTGTAAAACAGCTATTTGCTGGAATTACAGGAGTTACCTTATTACCGTCATATACTACCACTCCTAATGATGAAAGAGATTTTCTGTTATTAGATCATACAGATAATTCTGAAGTTTTTTGGGAATCTATCAAAAAGCAATTTGTATTTGCAGATGGTCTTCATTATTTCAATAATGCTTCCTTAGGTCCTTCCCCTGTTCCTGTACAAAAAGCGACGACAAACTATAGAGAAACTTTAGATGGCTTTCCATCAAAATATATGTGGGGTGGATGGAGTGATAAAAAAGAAGCTGTACGCTTAAAAGTAGCCGATCTATTTTCCGTCTCTAAAGAAGAGATAGCAATCACTCATAACACAACCGAAGGAATGAACCTTATTGCCCGTAGCTTTGATTTGCAAGCTGGTGATGAGGTGATCCTTGCAGATCATGAACATTATAGTGGAACAGTTCCATGGAAAGTTTGGCAAGAAACAAAAGGGGTTACATTAGTTCGTCCCGTACTACCAATACTTCCAGATACTGTTGAGGACATCGTCTCTGTGTATAGAAATGCCATTACCTCCAAAACAAAGGTGATTTCCATGTGTCATATTGTAAATACTAATGGAATGATTTTACCAGTAAAAGAGATCTCAGAAATGGCACATAAAAGAGGGATTTTAGTAGCTGTAGATGGCGCTCAAGGATCTGGCATGTTTGATATAGATCTTCACGACTTAGGATGTGATTTTTATACAGCGAGCGCACACAAGTGGCTTTTTTCGCCGAAAGGCATAAGTGTATTTTATGCAAAACAAGAGAGTCAACATTATTTGAAACCCTTAATTGTTGCTTATGGATATGATGATCCAAGTATACGCCGCCTTGAAAATTATAATACTCGAAATCTACCTGAGTTTTTAGGACTAGGTGCTGCCATAGATTTTCACACAAATATAGGTAAGGAAAAAATTGCACAACGCTCTTACGAACTTAAACACTATTTTAGGGATCGCATTAAAGACAACCCATCATTCAGATTTAAAACTCCAGAAAACGATACGTTATCATGCGCCATACAAACCCTAGAGATTGTAGGAAAAGATGTTCAGGAAGTTAAAATGCAACTTTCAGACACCTATGGAATAGATACTCGACCTATGAGTACATTTGGTCTCAATGGAGTTCGTATTTCTTTTGCCATATTTATCACCAAAAAAGATATCGATTACTTACTAAAAGCATTAGAAGAAATTGCCAGTTAACATTTGAAAAATATACCTGTTATGAAACCTATATTTAAAATTGCACTCCTAGCCTGTGCATTCATCACTATTTCTTGTAAAAAACAAATAGTATCTATAAATGCTATAGAAAAAACAACCACTATAAAGGATACTTTACTACAGCATACAGTCCTTTCTGAAGGGCACCCTATGGCTGTATGGGAGAAAAAGGCATCTGCATCTAAGGGAATTATTCTTTTTGTTCATGGACGTACTTGGAGCGGTATACCTGATTTTGACTTGCAAGTAGAAGGAGAAGATCTTTCTCTAATGGATGGTCTTATCGAACAGGGATATACCACCTACGCTATTGATTTACGAGGGTATGGAGCAACGCCAAGAGATGCCAGTGAATGGAATACACCTATTAAGGCTGCCAAGGATATTACCAATGTATTACAGTGGATTTCTAAGCAAAACAATAATCAAAAAGTACATTTATTTGGCTGGTCTATGGGTTCTACGCTGTCTTTATTGGCTACTCAAAAAGATAATACACATATTGCTAGTTTAACTTTGTTTGGGTTTTGGTTAGATCTTAATACAACGATATCTGAGGACACTACTGATGTAACTTTAGAGAAAAGAGTCAATACTGCAGAAGCTGCTGCTAGTGACTTTATCATTCCAGGATCTATTAGTAAAAATGCTATCGACACTTATGTAAAAATGGCTTTAGAAGCAGATCCAATTCGGGTAGATTGGAAACAATTGAATGAGTATAATCAGATTGACCCTACTACTATTAATACTCCTGTGTTAGTATTACAAGGAGCTGAAGATCCTATTGGACCAACAGATCGTCAAGCGACACTCTTTACTCAATTAAAAACAACCGACAAGAGTTGGGTTGTCATTTCTGGAGGAGATCACGCAGCATTTATGGAAACACCGCGACCTCACTTTATCAAGTCTTTTGTTGATTTTATTGATCGTTTTAACCCATAAATGTGAGAATCATTACTTGGAATTGTAATATGGCATTTCGCAAAAAAGCACACGCCATACTTTCGGAAAATCCTGATATACTCATCATTCAGGAATGTGAACGTCTTGATAAGCTCATTTTTAAGGAAACCATAAAAGAATCGAATGATTCTTATTGGTATGGTGATAATCCACATAAAGGACTTGGAGTTTTTACTTATGGAACATATACAATCACACCACTCCCTGATCACAATCCAGATTTTCGTTTTGTAGTCCCTCTACAAATTTCTAATACAAAGAACACCTATACGCTACTTGTTATTTGGGCCCAAAAACCTGACACCAATGACAATTACGGGATCCAAGTCTGGAAAGCAATTAATTACTACACAGACTTGTTATCATTAGACAACTTGATTCTTATTGGGGATTTTAACAGTAACACATTTTGGGATAAACCCAATCGAATATCTAATCATTCTAATGTAGTTGCATTTCTTTCTCAACATGGCATAGAAAGCACCTATCATCATTTTTGTAATCAGATACAAGGTGAAGAAAAAGATCCAACATTTTATCTCTATAAACAGATAAGACGTCCGTATCATTTAGATTATTGTTTTGTATCTAAAAATCTTCTAAAAAAATTAAACGATGTACATGTAGGGAATCATAAAGATTGGACAACTCTTAGTGATCATAGTCCCGTGATTGTTTCTTTTAATGAGTAATTGTATTGCAATATAAGATTGGTATAACTATTGTTTAATTTGATATTTAAAAATATTTTATAAAATCAAAGGAGACCTTTTTACAAAATGACCATTAATAAGTAAAACATATTTTTATGAGTGATCAAAAAATAATGACTCATTTTAAAAATGGTCAACGAGACAAAGCGTTTCGACAATTATATAGTCTATATCCTAGAATTGAAAAATTAATTCTTTCTAAGGGAGGATCAAAAAATGATGCACAAGATGTGTTTCAAGAAGCATTAATCATTGTAAGTAAGAATCTTGAGAAATCAGATTTTAAATTAACCTCATCTTTTTATACCTATATCTATGCCGTATCTCGATTTATCTGGAAGGATACGCAAAAACAATATTCAAAACATGAACTACATAATTTAAAACAAGAAGAAGTATCTATTTTTCACAACGTATTAGAAGAAAAGAAATATCAATATGCTGAAAAAGCATTTCTCGAATTAGGAGAACGATGTCAACAATTATTACAACTGTTTTATCATAAAGCGATGTCATTTAAAGTCATTGCTGAAATGATGCAATTCAAATCTGAAAAGATTGCAAAAAACCAGAAGTATAAGTGCTTGCAAAAAGCAAAAGACATTTTTAAAACTGCTTATAAAACAGTTCAATCTTAATTCGACACATCATGGAACAATACATACAGCATATAGAATACATCAATCAATATATAAGCAACTCTTTGTCAGACAAAGAAAGACAAGCATTTCATCAACAATTAACAACAGATAGTGACTTTAAAGAAGTATATGAAGATCACCTTGCATTTTTAGGAGGTATACAACGAGTTGCCTTAAAACAGGAAATCCAAACTGCTCGTAAAGAATATATAAAAGCAAAGTGGATAAAATATATCAGTATTGGTATAGGAGTTATTGGATTATCTGCACTCGTATATAGTTTGTTTTTTGCGCAAGCTAAAACACCTACTATTACTAACAGAACTACACAAGAATCAGTAACTCAAATTGAATTTATAGGAAACAATACAGATACTATAACCACAAAAGCAATCAAAGCATCTGCTAAGCATATCAATACCCCTACTCTTGTTCAAACAGATACGACAACTATAAAAACAAAAACAACCCTTAAACAATTCAACACTTCTATTTCTTCTCAAGAGGAAACAACAGTATTAACAACTCTTAATCAAGGTAATGGTTTAGAGCAATTTTATAATACAGTAAAAAAATCTCCACAAACATTTCTTATAAATACACTAAAAGACACTGTTATTAAGTGTAAAGAAGGCACTATTCTGCGTCTAAAAGCAAATTCTTTTGTAAACAAGAAAACTGGAGATGTACTAAAAGGAGAAGCTCGTTTGGAAGTTACTGAATATTATACCTTATCAGATATTCTATTAGGTAACCTCTCTACAAAGTCAGATGATAGGTTATTAGAAACTGGAGGTATGTTATTCTTAAAAGCTTATAGTAGTGAAAACTTATTAGAACTAAATAAAAAAATGACTATAGAGATTCCTGTTGAAAACAAAAAAGAGGATATGCAATTATTTATGGGTCAAGAAACGCAACAAGGGATCAATTGGATTATTAATACTTCAGAAGACATTGAAGAAATAACGAATATCCCTTTTGCTATCATTGATGAAGTCCCATCATATCCTGAATGTCAGAATATGACAAATGAAGACACAAAAATCTGTGTATCTAAAGTTTTTCAACGTATTATAAATAGACATTTTAATAGTGATCTTTTTCAAGATTTTAGCACAGGTAATATACTCCGCATCTTTACTTCATTTACCATAGACACTAACGGAGATATTATAAATATTACCTCAAGACCTGATTTTCCTGGAATTCAAGAAGAAGTAGAAAGAGTCTTAGCACTCATGCCGAGGCTATCTCCTGGAAGACAAAGAGGGAGAGTTGCTAATGTATTATATTCTTTGCCTATAACGATTAGGCTTGATGTTACAGAAAGCAATCGTAGTAGAAATCAAACAAATAGAGATTCTGTAAGTTACAAGAATACTATTACAAAACAACCAACTATTGTTTATGACACCATATTCTATGGTGGTAGAACAACTATAGAGGATATTAAAGAAATACTCCATAATAATAACGCCGATGTAGATTCTACATTTATAGACAGATATCAGAATTATAAAAAGAAACGACTCATACAAGAACGTAAAATTAATGGGGAACCCTATGTTTTTATACGTAAAGCAATTTTAGAAGATCCAAATTCTGGTTTTACAATATTACCAACAGACTCTATCACAAGAGGCGGTAATGTGATCAGAAAACGATGGAACAATACTCAAATTCCTGATAGACAATTCGCAAGATTAATTCCTAGACAACCAAATGCTACAAATTACTTATTTACGGCTTCTCGCTTAGGTTGGATTAATTGTGATCGTTTTATACGAAATAAGGGTCCAAAAATTAAATATAAGATTAAGATTAAAGATAGTAATGGTGCAGATGTCAAAATGGTGTTTAAAAATAGACGTTCTATTTTACAAGGAAGAGCCATCTTTGATAGTTTTAATTTTGGAGATATCCCAAAAGGAGAAGATGTCACTTTAGTAGCTATAAAAGTTATAGATAATCAATATCAATTAGCCATAAAAGATGTCAATACAGAAAATCTTAAAGAGTTTGAATTCGATTTTAAAGAGTATACTTTTGAAGATATACAACAGGAATTGAAGAAACTGAATCCCTCTTTTTAAAAGAATAGCACATTAAAAAAGAAGCTGTCTAAAAAGTAAATTAAGACGTCATTCTGAATTTATTTCAGAATCTTATAGTACTAATTATAAGAATGATGAGAAACTGAAACAAGTTCAGTTTGACGAAAATTACTACTTTTCAGACAGTCTCGTTTATTTACTTCCCTTGATGCTCCTTCATCCAAATATCATTAGCGCAAGGTTGTACAATAGCAGGCACTAGATCTGAACAGTCACCACCATTACGGATTACATCACGTACAATAGATGATGAGATATAGCTTTTACCAGAAGAGGTCAGTAAGAAAACTGTTTCTATTCCTGATAATTTTCTATTGGTATGCGCAATCGCTTTTTCAAACTCAAAATCTCCAGGATTACGAAGCCCTCTTAGAATAAACTCAGAGTTTTGTTCTTTACAAAAATCTACGGTGAGTCCTTTATAGCTCATTACTTTAATTTTAGGTTCATCTTTAAATGTTTCTTCTAAAAACTTAAGGCGTTGCTCTAATGAAAACATATATTTCTTTGCTGAATTCACACCTATTGCTAAGATTACCTCATCAAATAATGTCACCCCGCGTTCAATAATATCATAATGTCCCATTGTAATGGGATCAAAAGACCCTGGAAAAACTGCTCTTCTCATGTGATAAAAGTACGAATTTTAGAAATGTATCTCTTGTATTTTAAATATCAAAAAAACCTTCTTCTATCCACTTGGTTTTCCAAATCTTCCAGAATTTTTCGATTTCTTCTTCAGAAAACGAATATTCTTCTACAAATAAACGTTTAGCTTTTGCTATTGATCCGTGCATTTTTAAATGCCTTAAGAAAATGTATTGAGAAGGCTGTATTTCAAACAATCCTAGTTTATAGTCTTTTCGGGTTAGTACGGCATAACTTTCTTGTTCAAAAGGTAAATCTGGTTTTTGATCTCCTATATAAGCTTTATAATAGGCACTTATTGGAAATCGATGTTTAAACACGTGTAATACAGGAGCTAAAATTAAAGTATTATCATGTTCAGAAGAAGAATGTTTTTTCTTTTTAATTACTTTATCATCAAAAGCATTATTTATTTGATATTCAAAACGAGCCAACTCAATCATAAAATCTGGCCAAGATTCCTTTTCAAAGGCATCACGATCTGGTCTACTCTCTTCTAGAAAATGTGCAAAATCTTTCCCCAAATCAGCTAATGTATAACTATGAGAAGGAAACTCACTTAAATAAACATCTGTAAAGTTTTGAAATAATTCTTCACCTAAAGCATATGCTAATGCAGGAAATTGTAATGTCATACATTCCCGTAATCTTGCAATATAACTGCGCTGATAAATCGCTAAATGTTGTCTAGAGGATAGCTTACTTGTACTACAGATATGATTTTCTATATGAATATCAGATCCGGGTAATAGCAATTGATTTTGCATCCAAACCTGCATCTCTCGCAAGCTTGACCCTTTTGAATGTAACGAAGCTGTATTCTTTTTAATATACATTTCTCTCATTATTCATTTACAAATTCCTTTGTCATTTTATTTACCATAAAATGAATTGGATTTGACACCTCTTGATTCGTTTTTTTTTCTTTCCATTTTTTGATGCTTTTAGATTGTTTTAGAGAAGACATGTATTTTTTTGCTTTTAATAACTCATTATGACATACATCAAAGGCAGGAATATTACCATCCCATTCTAATAATGTAGACACCCCTCCTGTTTTTTGCCAAGCAAGCCTAAAAAGTTCCCAGACTTCATCTACGACTTCTCTATCGTGTGTATCTATAATATGATCCCCATTATGTTGATGTCCTGCAAGATGCATCTGCACAATACTTTTATGAGGTAACGCTTCTATATAAGTCACTGGATCAAACTCATTATTAAAAGCAGAGACATATACATTATTAACGTCTAGCAACAATCCACATCCAGTTTCCTCTACCATCAAACGCATAAAATCCCATTCTTTAATTGTAGAGTTTTTAAAATTGAGATAGGTACTTGGGTTTTCTATAATAAGAGGTCTTTCTAAATAATCTTGTATCTGTTTGACTCTGCTCGTAATATGTTGTAAGCTATCCTCATTCAAAGGAACTGGTAATAAATCATGAGAATTTACTCCTAATACACCAGTCCAACATAAATGATCGCTTATCCATATAGGCTTGATCTCTTTTGCCAGTTGTTTTAATCGTTTTAAATAGTCAAAATTTAAAGGGTCTGTACTTCCTATAGACATAGAGACCCCATGCATAACCAGTTGATATCGCTCTGCGATCTGATCTAATATATAACGAGGCTTCCCACCAGAGTCCATAAAGTTTTCTGAGATGATCTCAAACCAATCTACTTTAGGTGTGTGCTCTAAAATATGATTAAAATGCGCTCCGCGTAAACCTAGACCTAATCCTAAATTCGGTAGTTCTTGTACTTGCTTCTCTCCTTCTGTTCTTGTCATTCTCTCATCTGTTTGGTTTCTTACCATTCTAGTATATTTTAGTACGCTCTTACAAAAGCGTACTACGTCACATACCCTATAGTAATATTATTTCTTCTTTGATACTGCTTCTTTCTTTTTTGTACACTCACAATTTTTAAGAGTATTCTCTAGTAATCGAGCACTTTCTTGACTAAACTGTCTAGAACTCTTTTCTTTCGCTTTTAATCGATCTTCTTTATTGACAATAAATGCACAGTTTTTATGACCACTATATCCACAAGATTCACCTCTCCCATTATCTTCAAGCCATTTTATAGGTGGTCCATATCTAAAAGGCGCATCTTGAACATTTCTATTGGCTTTATCCATGCGATCTTCAAATAATTTACGTGCTAATTGCCATACACTTCTTCCTTTATTTTTCCCTTGGGTAATAAAGCGTTCTGCAGGAATAGGCGTTCCGCAGCTTCCTTGCCAGGCACAATCATTGGCTCCTGGTGTACATTGCTCTTCTGTATCTCCATAAAGACCACACCCACCTTGTCCCCTACAATTATTCATCGTATGACAATAATGTACTTGTGTTGCACAATATCCAGCTCCTGCACAGTCATTATCTCCATAACGGTCATGACCTTTACAGGCATTTAATCCCATACAAGCATGTAATTCTATAGGTGCTTGTATATCTGCTTTATCTGATGACGATCTGCCGCCGCTACCACATCCATTTGCTTTCTGACTATATTTAAAATTTTCCATGTTTTTAATTTTACTAATGATACAATTCTTAAAAGAGTGTGTGATTATTATAGTGTTACATCAGGTAAGTCATGAATAATATCCAAGATTCCTTGATTAATAATACTACCTTCAACCTTCATGGCGATTTCTCCAAGAGCAATCATCTGTTCTTTAGGAGAAGCTGAGTTTTTGCTAAAATCATAATCTTCAAAAGTAGCAGAGACACATTTTACAGTTTTGTCTTTTGGATCTGTAAAGGTCAATCCAGCCATAGAATCTGAAATTGTATTTAATAACCAAATCATTGTTTTATGAATTCCGAACATAAAGATTTCAAACTGTGTATGCCCTTTCTTCTTATAACAGCCTTCGGCCATGACAAATAGATATGTGTAAATGGCATTGTTAAGCGTACATATCTTTTGAATATCTTCTGGATAATCAGTTGTCGCAGGATTTGTAGGCAGGTCTTTTATAAAGTATTTTGTAAAATCAAAATCTTCGGTTCCCAAGAACTTGCTTAGTTTGTGATTGGTACGTTGTATGGTACAATAGATCTCTAAAAACTTATCAAAATGAGAGAGTTCTCCTTTACTTGGATCATCATAAGATAAGGGGTCAAAGTCTATAGGGCATATTACTTTTCCATCAGGTGTAAGATGATCTCCCACTTTCTTTTTACCATCTACTATTTTTGTGGCTCCTTCTCCTTGCTCTATAATCTCGTCCATCGCATGGACTGCCGATTTTACATTGGTCACATGGACAAGTCCACCACTATCTTCTTCATTACTAAACTTAGGTTTATGACCTGAATCATAATAAACCGTATCTACATTATTTTGAGAATAAAATTTACTGTTTATTAATTGTGGTGCATCAGCATCAAAATCATCATCAGTAAGATATGTATTCATACAATCTATAATTTTTTGGTAATAATCTCCAATAGTATCATAAGGAATAGCCCTTGCTTTTGATTTTGGATCTGGCACTACGGGTAACGGACTTTCAATTAAAAGAAACGTATACAATTGATCTAAGGTGAGCTTTGCTCTATTGATCGGAAAAGGAGGTTCATGACCTGGGAGAAAAGCTGGCCAATGTTTTGGTGTTTTCCCTACAAGTTCTGGAAGTCCTCCATACTTTTTTAAGGCATTTTTTATATTAGAAGATAATGACATATGTAACATCTCTTCTACAGCGACACTCATAATCAAAGAACCTGCTTTATTTGCAAACACCATAATATCGAGTCCTAATTTCGATGCGGCTTCTTCTAATACTTTTTGTGAATTTCCTTTTGTATCGACTGTCTGGAAATCTGCTAGAATTTGTTTTGTAATTGCTTCTTGATCAGGTACTCGAGTTATTGAATAATAGGTATATAAATACACAGGGATGGTAGCAATCTCAATTTCGATGGCTTGTTGCATGGCTTGTTTTAAGTTACTAGGCGTGACATCGCTTACTAACTGAAAAAGAGTGCCTTTTTTCATAGAGTTTTGGTTTTAAGGTTGTTATGCCTTAAAATTAAGAAAAGCATTTTAGAGAAAACTGCGTAGTTATACGGGGTTTATATTATGGAAAAGATTCAAGATCGCTTTGATTTTGGACGTAGGACTGAAAAATAGTTGTTATAGAATGATTTTACTTAAACTCAACTTTTATTACGTCCTTTTTCTATAGATTTTAATACTTCTATAATCTCTGATGCACTTTCTTTAAATTCTTCTTTAGCCGCTTTTTCATTTTCTTCAATCCAACTCTTTATTTTTTCTAATAAATTTTTCTTAGCTGTTCTTTTCTCTTGCTTTCCTGTTATACTCAGTACTTGTCTAACTTCTTCTTGAAATCTTTCAGGGTAATAACTTTCAAAATCATGTTCACTAAATTGATTAAAGTTTGATTCATTCCACCCAGAAGATGAATACACTCTTCGCATATCTGCTATTATCTTTCCTTCTTCCTCACCTGCATCGATATAAACCCAGACTCTATTCTTATAAGTTGGTTCAAGGTGCAGAAATACAAAAAGTTTATTAAAATCATCAAATTTCGGTTTAACTCTACTTATAGAACCAGCTGAAAAAGTACTTAGTTTAAATTTCAAATCAGGAACAAACCAACGAATTAAATGATCTCTAATAATTATTTCTGCAGAAGATTCCTCCAAGAAAAGCCATGCTTTCCATAAATCAAGATCAAAAAAATCGTAACCAAGATCTTCTAACACTTTTAATCTATCGGAAGGTGTATTAGGAACTTCGATTAAAGATGATTTTCTTAGATTAACTCGTTCCTTATCAAAATCATCATTTGTAACCTTAAAAACTTTAGATCCGATAACAGAACCCAAGTTTTTCATAACAATATTTGAATGCGTTGAAATAAAAAATTGATTAGACTTTGATTTTTCTGTAATTAAATTCAATAATGCTTTAAGCGCTTTAGGGTGAATATCATTTTCAGGTTCTTCAATTAGAAATATTTTATTTTCTGCAATACATAGATCAGTAATTAAATCAAATTCCTTGGCTCTCTTTCTGAAAAAATATTTAATCCATGAGTTCTATTTATATAATTTTTTCTTCCATACCTTCTATTGTTATCGTGGAGAGTTAAAATAAATCTGTCAAATTTATCATTATCATTATGAACAGAAGGATGTTCACCTTTAAAATATAATTCAATTATACCTTCTGTTCTTCCTAAAGTGATATCATTCTTACTAAGTATTTCTCTCTGAAGTTGAAAAATTGAATTTAGTATTGTAGACTTACCAGCATTATTTGGACCTATTAAAATATTAATAGAATCGGAAAATTCAGTTTTTTTGATTCTTTGAAATCCTTTTACATTTTTTATATCGATTGCTGTTATTTTCATTTAACAAACTCTAATTTAATTTAACTATTTATACAATCATCTAAAATATCTAAACAAAAACATAACTTATTCAATTCCAGATATTTTTAACAAAATGTTTTCCACACCTCCTTAGTCCTCTTTCTTAGGAAAGAAGACTCGTATGAATAAAAAATATAGAATTGAGTTTCCCCTTTTGAGAGGGGATTAAGGGGTGTGTTAAAGCAGAGTAGGTGTTTTTTTCAAGCAACAACATAATAATAAAACTACACCTCCCTAACCCTCCTTCCTAGGAGGGAAACTCTTATGGAAAATATTGATAATTATATCAGAACAAAAAGATTACTCCAAAACCGCCTCAATCGCATCTCCTAACAAATCAGACAATGATATTCCTGCAGCTTTGGCTTGTCTAGGGATAATACTTTCTGGAGAAAGTCCAGGATTGGAGTTAACTTCTACAAAATGAGGTGCCCCATTATGGAAAATAAAGTCGACTCTACAGATTCCTTTTAATTTTAATAACTCATAGATAGCTACTGTGAGTGATTGTACACTATCTCTTTGATTATCACTTAATCTGGCAGGTACAATTTCTTGTGATTTCCCTTCATATTTTGCTTGATAATCAAAGAAATCATTTTCTGAGACAATCTCACATACAGGTAATACTTTTATACCTCCTTGATATACACAAACTCCTACAGAGACCTCAGTACCACTTAAAAAAGATTCTATCAAGACTTCATCATCTTCTATAAAAGCTTTTTCTAATGCGGGTTCAAGTCCCTTCTCATTATAAATTTTACTTATTCCAAAACTGGATCCCGCTCGGTTAGGTTTTACAAAACAAGGGTAGTCTATTGTTTCTTTAATCGCTTTCGCGAAAGCGTCATCAACCACATCTCCTTTATTAACATATATAGATTGTGCCATCGGGATTCCATAAGGACGTAATACACTTAACGTATCTCTTTTATTAAACGTAAGCGCACTTTGATAAAAATCACAACTCGTTTGAGGAATCCCTATTGTCTTGAGGTATGCTTGAATTTCTCCATCTTCTCCTGGAGTTCCATGTATCGTATTATAACATGCATCAAAATATACTTTCCCAAAAGGAAGTAGGACACTAAACTCTCCCATATCCATATAAAATTCTTCCCCTTCAAACATACAAATCCATTTATCTTTTAAGATATGTATGGCATAGGTTGTATACTTTTCTGGATTTAAGGCATTCATAACAGTAGTACCACTTTGTATAGATATCTCATATTCGCTACTGTAACCTCCCATAAGGACGGCAATATTTTTTGACATAAAAAAAACTTAAGATAGATACGTTTTAAAAGAAAAATCAGTTATTTACGTTGATAATAGATATATCAAAAATACTAGATAATAAGTAGGCTTCCAAAAGACAGCCAATTTTATATCTTTGCCAAGCTAACCCACTATTCTATGAGTATATTTCGTTTTCTTATAAGTAAGACTTTTTTTAAACAAATAGCCTTTGCACTTATCGCCCTTATCGTCCTTATTTTTATTGTAAAATGGTGGCTGGGAAGTACTACAAATCACGATCAAAAGATTGCCGTACCTGATATCAAGGGAATGACGCTTGAACTTGTTGAACAAGAGTTGAGCAATGCAGATTTACGATATTTTATTATAGATAGTGCAAATTATAATCCTGACTATCCTAAATATTCTGTGATTGAGCAAAATCCTGCTGCTGGTAAATTTGTAAAAGAAAACAGACAGATATATTTGGTATTAAATCCGTCTGGGTTTCGTAAACTTACTATTCCTAATGTCATAGGTAAAACTAGGAGGCAAGCTGAACCTACATTAAAAGCTTTAGGTTTTAAAATAGGAAAGATCACGTATACAGATCATATAGGAAAAGATGAGGTACGCGAGATGAGCTATAAAGGGAAACGTCTTAGATCTGGAGATCAACTCCAAAAAACCTCAACAATAGACCTTGTATTAGGAAATGGAAAAGGAGACTATAGAGACTCTATAAATGAGAATGCAAATTCTCAAAATGAAAATGAAGATGGAGGAAACTAGTCCTATAGGACCTGAACCGCAAGATGATGAGTTATATGAACATTATAGCTTTACAGCAAGTGAAGGACAAGAACCTTTACGTGTAGACAAATTCTTAATGAATTTTGTAGAAAATGCAACACGCAACAAAATTCAGAAAGCAGCCAAAAAAGGAAGTATACAAGTCAACGGAAAAGTTGTTAAACAAAACTATAAAGTAAAAGGTAATGATGTAGTACGTGTTCTTTTTGAGCATCCCCCATATGAATATTTATTAACACCAGAAGATCTTCCGCTAACTATTGTGTATGAAGATGACGATGTTCTTGTTGTTAATAAAGCAGCGGGAATGGTAGTACACCCGGGTCATGGGAATTACTCCGGCACATTGATCAATGCACTCATCTTTCATTTTGAAAACCTTCCTAATAATAGTAGTGATCGTCCTGGTCTTGTACACCGTATTGATAAAGATACAAGTGGTTTATTAGTGATT
Organism: uncultured Flavobacteriaceae bacterium; assembly: GCA_964474345.1. Lineage (GTDB taxonomy): Bacteria > Bacteroidota > Bacteroidia > Flavobacteriales > Flavobacteriaceae > Dokdonia. The sequence continues at coordinate 8,008 of CAYYSK010000010.1, read as the reverse complement.
GCAAAGACAGAACATGCAATGACACATCTTTCTAAACAATTTTTTGATAAATCTACAGAGCGAGAATATGTTGCATTGGTATGGGGAAATGTAGTTGATGATCAAGGAACTATAGAAGGAAACATAGGGCGTCATCCAAAAAACAGGTTACAAAATACAGTTTATTATGGAGATGATGCAGATCAAGGAAAACCTGCTGTTACGCATTATAAAGTCATAGAACGTCTAGGGTATGTCACTCTAGTTTCTTGTAAGTTGGAAACAGGACGCACTCATCAGATTAGAGTCCATATGAAATATATTGGTCACACCCTATTTAATGATGAAAGGTATGGCGGAAATGCCATTCTTAAAGGAACTTCCTTTTCAAAATACAAGCAATTTGTAGACAATTGTTTTAAGATATTACCGCGTCAAGCTTTACATGCAAAAACATTAGGATTTATACATCCTACTTCTAAAGAATTGATGCGTTTTGAAGCACCCATTCCAGAAGATATGACAACTTGTATTGCCAAATGGAAAGGCTATGCCACACATCAACAGTGATATTTTTTTTGAGAAAAAAGAAAATAGAGAAGAGAGCGTAGACTAAAATCAAGGTGATTGAGTGATTTACTGAAAGCAAATTGTATTGAAATGATTCATTCTGTTTACGCTTTCGCGAAAGCGTAAACATACTTACCTCCTAGCAAGATATTACACTGAGTATTCCTTAAAAAAACAGATATGAAAGGTGATTGAGTGATTTGCTGAAAGCAAATTGTATCGAAATAACCAACTCTGAAAAACATCTATTTAGAAATAGAGTACTATTCTATTTTAGAGTGTTACCCTATTTTTAAACAAAACTATTATAGATGAATAACAGTTCCTTATCAATATTATAAATATGAGTAATTTCATTTGTCCCTAAAGAATCATCATCCGTCCCAAATTTCACTTTACAAGGCGTTTTATATATTCATTTCATACCATCTTTAGCAAAAATAATCACTTTCAATTGGGATAAATAAAATACTCGTTTAGATCGAAATATTTTTGACACCAGTTACTTGAATGCTAATTAAACGTTCTTAGTTATTTTAAAATATTCTCACTAGCTCATTTAATACTAAAAAAACAATTTAGAGATCACCCGACTTACGGGCTTTACTAAAAGTAGATTGTTTTAATGTACAAAAGTATAAAGTACAAAAGGTCGCACACTAACAGCACAAGACCTAAATGGTGCGTTTAAGTTATTATTATGAAAAATTTATTTGAAATTGAAGAATTAGAAACAAGACTTGAATTACAAACTGACGATTGTGATCCGACTCAAGAAGATATTGATCAGTTTGTAGAAGATAATGATCCGCTTTGGTAAAAAGTATTAAAAGAAAAAGCTACTTTATGATTTTAGAGTAGCTTTTTACTTAACAATATTCCATTCACTAAAACCTTATTGCTTACATTTTTTTCACAAAAAACGATACCGTTAATATGTTAAATCCTCCTATAATTGAAAACAAAAAACTTTCTATTACATCAATAGAAATAAAAGATTATTTGGTCGATTATATCTCAAAAATTAAGATTGATGTTAATTTATATTCAATTGTATTTCCAAGAGATTTTTTTAAATCAGGTTCATTATATCTTTTGTTTCCATTATTTTTCAAAACCTATTTAAAGAGTGATGACAAAGAGTTTTTGAAGAAGTTATGTGTTGCAAGTTTATTTTGTTTTAAATATTTAATTTCAATTGATGAAGTAATAGATGATGACAGGCATCAAAGAATAAAACGGTCACGAAATTTTAACTCTGGTCTTAAAGCATTTATATACAATCAGCATAGTATTAAATTATTATCTGAAATTTTTATCAACAAGCCTACATTTTGGTTTTATTGGAGTAAACGTAATGAAGAATATCTAAAGGCTATTGAAATTGATACAAACTACAATCCATATATGTCTGTCAATGAATATTATGAACTTGCTATTCATAAATGCTCTTTTACTAGGCTTGCCATAGACAGTATTAAAGTAAAAAGTGAGTGTATGGATGAAAAAGAATACACATCATTAATCACAGCTATCGATCATTTATCTATTGCAACTTGTATTGATGATGATATTGAAGATTTTGAAAAAGATCTTCTTAATAAGAAAAATAATATAGGGCATATACTAATTGCTAGCGAACTAGGTCATGAATTTTTAGAAATGTCTACAAAATCAATATTAGACAAGTTCTATTCAAATAATTACAAAAATAAACTTTACTCTCTTGCTATAGAGCAATATGACATGGCGTTACATATCATAGAAAAAATAAGTAAAGATGCTGAATTTATAAATTCAATTTCTTTATTAAAAAACAAAACTTTAATGTGTAAAGTCAATCATAATATTGATTTTATTACTAACCATAAGTATTCACATTCAGAAAACTATATTAAGAGAGATCCCAAAGAAGCTATTAATGATGGATTGAGTTATATAGCACATACTCAAAACAACGATGGGTCATGGGATGAAATACTTAATAAAGCTGGCATTAGTAACGTTTGGGCGTCAGCCTTTATAGCATTAAATACACCTCAAAATTCATTAATAGATTTTAAGAAAACTTCCTCATTTTTATTAGAGAATTCTAATGATCTAATGTGGTACTACAATACAGATGGAAAAGATCTTAAAGATTATGACTCTACTACCTGTGTCTTATTATTTTTATCTCAAAATGACATTAGTATAGAAAAATATTTAGAAAATTGGGCAGATGGCTCATTTGGAAACGGAGCATTTCCCACTTATGCTTCTGATAATACCTATATAACAAAATTTATAGGTAGAGAAGAACAAGAAGACGTAAAAGGATGGTTTGCACACCATACGTGTGTAAGTGCATTAGCCTATTATTTCTTAAAAAAATATAAAATAGATGCTAAATATACTGACTTGATAAAAAAGTTAGAAACGTATTTATTTAATAATATTGGAGAAGATGGGCTTATAGCCTCTTATTGGTGGACTTCTAACATTTATGCTACTTATTTCTTTACAAAAAGTCTTCAATTAAATAAAGAAAAACACAAAGAAACGATTCACGCTACTATTTCTTTTCTATTTAAAAAACAAAATGCTGATGGGAGTTTTAGTTGTGATCTTCTTCAAGAAAAGAATGTATTCTACAGTGCCATGGTTCTTGATTTAGTACTTAATCAACCAGAGTTAAAATTACACTATCATAAAGAAATTGAGCTTCTTATTGATTGGATTCTTTCCCAACAACTTGAAAATGGTTCTTTTAAAGCTGGATATGTGTTAGCAATTCCAGATCCTTCTTCAGAAAACAGAGATAATGGAAAACCGTATCACAAAGGATTTAAGCACCTTGGCACACAATCTATAGCCCCAGAAGTAGGTGGTCTTTTTTCAACGGTAATGGCCGTAAAAGCTTTGAGTAATATTTAGAGTATGGTACATAGTTATAATGACCAAACAATTCTACGTAAATCAAAGCTATTTGAGATCTCACAATATTCAAATAATACGTATGTCTTATTTAATAAAAAAAATGACACACGATTATCTATTTCTGAGCCTACAAAAATTTTAATAAACCTTATAGATGGGGAAACTAATTTAAGAGAATTAACCATTAAGTTAAATCAACAATTACAAAGTAATCTTACTACAGAATCGCTTATAGAAGTAATTACAGATAAATTAATGGGTTATGGAATTCTTGAAGACGATGATGATATCAAAACAAGAGGTTTTACAAATTTCTTGAATTTAAAAATAAAAATCTTAAGTGCTCCTGTTGTAAAAGTTGTTACTAAACCATTTATATCGTTTTTTAGTGTCAAAGCATTTTATACTATATTAATAATAACGTATGTAACCATTATTTATAATACGTATCAGCTTGACGTTCGTACTGTGTATAAACATCTAGATGCAAGTGCATTAATTTTCTCTTTAGCACTCTACTATATTAGTATTTTAATTCACGAGATAGGTCATGCGTCTGCTTGTTACAAATTCAATGTCCCTGGCGGAGAAATTGGATTTGGCTTTTATTTCTTATTTCCTGCATTCTATTCTGATGTAAGCAATGCTTGGAGATTGCCTCGTAATCAACGATTAATAGTAGATTTAGGGGGGGTATATCTTCAAGGGTTATTTTGTGCATTTTTAATGATCATATTCGGAATTACTAAAAATTTAATTTTTATATACCCCGCACTATTAATTGTAGGCAATATTATTATGAATCTTAATCCATTTCTTAGATTTGATGGATATTGGATCATGAGTGATCTTTTAAATATTCCAAACTTAAGATCAAAATCAAGAATATCTTTTAGACTATTAATTAGATCATTAAAAAATCGATCAGAAGTCTGGAAAAATAATAAAATGAATAGGTACTTAGTCGCGTATTATATATTAAGATTGTTATTTATAATCCTTGTGTATCTATTCCTAGGCAGTTATTACCTAACGGATATAGTATACTTTATACCAAATCTCTTTTCGTTTTTTAAAACCATGTATCTTCAATTTCCAGATATCACATTTACCCTTGTAAAAAACCAGTTTGCTCCCCTTTTTATTCCTATGGTATTTTATCTGATAGTAATACGAAAAACAAAAAGTATCTCGTCAAAAATTAAAAGAAAAATCAAAAATGCTCCTAAAAGTATCTAAATTTATTGAAGTATCAACTCCTTTTTATTCTTCTAAAGAAAACGATTATCATCAAATAATTTTCTCTTTTAGAAGCAGGAAGGCTATAAAAGTTTTTCAAACCTTATGGGAATATTTAGACAATGCTCAGTTTGATAGTATACCTATTCATATAATGGATAAACTCATTGAATTAGAGATTTTAGTATCCTCTCAAGAAAATGAGTTGGACGTTATATTACTTGAATCTCAAATTTGTAGTGCTTCGTTTCAATTAGAAAATAAATTTAATCAAATAGATTTTTGCAATTACGGAGAGGAGTTAACTATATCTATTGACCAAGAAATACTCATTGAATTAATAGAACAAAACAAATTTAGAGAAGTAATAGGTAGACATAAGGCAACTAGATTATCTCTCAATCTATCACAGTTAAATATTCTAGAAAAAATCTCATTAGAAAGCAGATTAAAGATTAGTATTTTTCTTGATTGCAGAGAATTAAATAGCAACGTTATTCTTGAGATGTTTGAAAATTTAATTCATTCATTTATATACACAAATACAACAATAGTATTTTATTTAAACACGTCTCTTATTGAAATAGAAACTATAATTTCATTAGTTAATAGTCAAGAGAGATGGAGAATAATTTGGAGTGAAATTTCGGTTAATAAAACAGTACAAAACAAATATTTTGAATCTTTTTTACTATCCATGAATAATACAGGATATTATTGGAAATCAGATAATTATATAAATAATACAGATTGTATAGATGGCTATATTTTTAAAAAGAACACAAAAAGAGTCCCTTTTGATTCTAGCATTAAAAAGAAACTTTCTGAAAATGAAATACTCTGTTCCAACTGTAAATTTTTACCAGTTTGTGGAGGACATGAAATGAAACAGGCAGAAAATGATGATTTCTGTCCATCCTTTGTTAACTATTTTGACAAAGCCATTCTCGCTTTATACGCATAAAAATGAATACAATAACATATAAACAATGGAGTAAATATGAATTACAAAAATCTACTCCTTTTAGACAAACTTTAATTAGTAATATCAGTCATTTAGAAAAAGAAGAGATTATCAAGATTATACTAGCAGAAAAGTTCTGCGAAAAAATAGGAATGACACTTAGCCAAAAATCTAATCTTGATAATTCTCTTATATCAGAACTTAAAAAGGAATTAAAAGCTCAAAAGAATCAACACACAAGCTTTACAATAGATTTAGTATTAGCTTACATTTCATACATTAACAAACAGTATGATAGCAGTATCAAGTTATTAGGTAGTTGCAAAAATACGTGTCAGGAAATGGTGAAAAAAGGTTTTCTTCATTATAATCTTAGAGAGCTCATAATCTATATAAATCAATTTCACATATTCTTTCATCTAAATGAAAGAAATCATTATTTATATATTGAAAAGTCTATTCTAGAAAAACTAAATATTACTGAGACAAATCAAGAAAACTCTCACCCTATACTATTTATTCAAGACAATTATGATACTAATAGGGTATTCATGTATGCGTTCTGTATATATACTTCTATATCTAAAATAATTAAGAACTATAACGATCGTTCAGAAATTAATAGGTTTGCAAATCAAATTCACATCAATTTAAAACATTACTCAGAAAAAGTATTTCAAGATTTCCATAGTTTAATAGAAATTTTAAAACAATTAAGTCATATAACTAAGGAAGAGTTTAATTATCTTTCTAAAAAACATATGGCTAAGTCTTCAACATATTTTAATGGAATGTTAGAAAATATCTTAACACATTTAAATCAAAAACAATATTGGGAGACAATATAAAATTTCTCACTCCTAAAAGTATAAAGCATCTCTATACACACGTACGTACAATCTATACGGATCACTTGTTTTAAGGTAGAGATTTCTTATTTTTGGATAAAAGAATATTCTTATGAAAATTGTTGTTTCTCCAGCTAAATCTCTTAATCTCGAAACTAAAATTCCGACAACGCTTGCAACACAACCTGAGTTTATAGAACAGGCTACAAAATTGAATACTGCGCTTTCGCGAAAATCAAAAAAAGCGATTGGAGAATTAATGCATATCAGTGATAATCTAGCTGCACTTAACAAACAACGTACTCTTGATTTTCAAGCTCCATTTACCTCTAATAATGCACGGCAAGCTGTGTATACTTTTGATGGAGATGTTTACACTGGACTAGATGTGTATTCTCTTCCTGAACAAAAGCTAGAGAGATTGCAAAGTACATTACGTATTCTTTCTGGGATGTATGGTATTTTAAAACCATTAGATCTTATGCAAGCCTATCGTTTAGAGATGGGAACAAAACTAAAAGTAGGACGTAAAGAAAATTTATATCAATTTTGGGGAGATACGCTTACTGACCATCTTAATGCAGAATTAGGTGATGATGAATTATTCATTAATCTTGCGAGTAACGAATACTTCAAATCTGTAAAACCTAAAAACTTAAAAGTTCCGGTTATTACTCCTATTTTCAAAGATTATAAAAATGACAAACTTAAAGTGATTTCCTTTTTTGCTAAAAAAGCAAGAGGTTTAATGGTACGTTATATCATTGATAAAGATATAACAACGCTAGAAGGCCTTAAAAGGTTTGATTATGAAGGCTACGGTTTTAGTGAAGAGCATTCTGATCTTGAGAAAAATGAGTTGGTATTTATTAGGTAATTTATAACTGAAATACCAACTTACATAATATCTCCCAATTCTTAATTTATTGCAAATCAATTATACGTGACGCTCAAGATATAACTCCTCAATAGCAGAATTAAGATTGTAATTATTACCTTGTAATGTAGATGCACTATAATAATGTCCCCTTATAATAGTTACTACTATATTTTTGTTTAATTCACTCTGGCCCTTTAATTCTTGAAATGTTTTCATAAATAGTTGTTTTAAATTAATTGTTACATCTGCGATATTATTTTAATTAGTCTCGTATTCGAAATTAATTCTATAACTCTTATTTATCAATTATATCGTATTCGGTTTTTATGAATTTTAGAAAACTCCGATAATATTTTACTTACCAAGTATTTTTATCATCAATTCCTATTTCCATAAATTGTTTTTTAGAGATCAATAGTTCAATACTTGCCAATACCAATCATTAACTATTTTATAATGAACTACCTCGATGCAAGCATACGAGGTATCTAATCTAAAAAACAAGAGCGATGCAAGCATCGGGGAATCGAACCCGAATTATGCATTAGAAAATCTATTACATCACAAAACCACTGCAAACACTATCACTACGCTGTATTTTTTACTTTA
>CAYYSK010000009.1:0-33657 GCA_964474345.1 uncultured Flavobacteriaceae bacterium | reverse complement strand
TTTGCAGTACATTCAAGCTGTAATAGATTTTCTAATGCATAATTCGGGTTAAATTATGGAAAACCGTAAAACTGGTTAAATCTAACATTCTATTTTGTATGACAGACATTTATAAAAAAATATGGGAGAAGAACCATAATTTAAAAAAGGAGAAAAAAGGGTATTTAAAAAAGTTTGTTAATATTTTTAAAGGAGGCATTGAAGTTGTAAGAAAGTATAACCACAAAAGATCTGTAAGTCAAGAGTTTTTAAAAATAGAAATAGAAAGAGTAAAAAAGCGTATATCTATATTTCTTTAATAAGAATTATATTTAAAATAACACTAATTAGAAGAAACAGCTGTTCCTATTTGCTTTTGCTAAAGGGTATACAAAAACAATTTTCACATTACAATGTATAAAGGCTCCGGTTTATATGTGTTAAATATCTTTTACTTCACTATATTTAGATGTTTGATTTACATATAGATCTCACATCTAAAATATAGTATACTAATGACACTAAGACATCTACTATATTCCAACGACACGCTTACTCAACTTGTTAAGAAACAAGAGGTTTATTCTTGGGAAGAACTCATTAATTATATAAGTAGGTTACCATATGGTAGGAATACTAACCGAGCCGATTTCTCACTCGTAATCATAGAGAAAAAAGGTACTTGTAGTTCAAAACACGCTTTTTTAAAGAAAATAGCAGATCTCAACAATATTTCAGATATCAAATTGGTCATAGGAATGTATAAAATGAGTGAATCAAATACACCAAAAATAGGAACTGAATTAAGTACACATAATATTGACTATATTCCTGAAGCACATTGTTATTTAAAAATAGGTAATACTCCTGTAGATGTAACATCTAAAGAATCCCATTTTGACACGATCAAAAACGACATTCTTCAAGAAAAAGAAATCATACCAGAACAAGTAACCAAGTATAAAGTACAGTATCACAAGGACTTCTTAAAAACATGGATAACGGATCAAAAAATTAAATTTGATTTTGATACCATTTGGAATATTCGAGAAAAATGTATTTATAATCTCACAGAATCTTAATACAAATACATACTGTCACTCACTTTAAAAAGCATAACGATGCAGAAAGCATACTGAGCTTGTTAAAACACAAAACCTTACCATATATATTTCTATAAAAACACATAAACATTTTCTAAGGTTTTAAGGAAATAAGGTATTTTTCACATACCAGTAATTACTATCCTATGAAATGAAGAAAATTTATTGAACCCGAATTATGCATTAGAACTTCGTACAGACATACTCATATATACAACTACCGTTATTTCAATTGGTATGATGACCTCTATGGGGTTATAGCTATTCATATCATCCATCCATGTCATATCGCTTTCGCGAAAAAAAGATATCATTTCCAAACAATTTTATTTATAACAAAAAAATAACTGGATTTAGTTATCAAAACTATACTCATTTTTACGGGCATCACAAATGAGAGTACTCAAATTTGGAGGCACTTCTGTAGGAAGTCCTGATAATATACACAAAGTCATTGCTGTTATAGCAAAACAAGCTCAAAAAGAACAAATCGCAGTTGTTGTATCTGCTATAAGTGGCATTACCAATCAATTAATATTGGTGGGTAATCTAGCCTTACATAAAATAGATCCTGTACATATAGAAAAAGATCTTGCGATCATTGCTCTTGTAGGTGAAAGGATGAAAAGCCATCAAGGAATCTCTGGAAGAATATTTAGTACATTAGGAAAAAACAATGTCAACATTAGAGCTATTGCACAAGGTGCTAGTGAAAAAAACATTTCAGCAGTCATTGCTTCAAAAAACGTAAAGAAGGCGCTCAATAGTCTACACGAACGTTTCTTTGAAGACCAACGTAAACAACTCAATCTCTTTATTATGAGAGTGGATAATGTAGGAAGTAAGTTATTGACTCAAATCCAACAACAAGAAGAATATCTCTCTGAAAATCTCAACTTAAACCTAAGAGTTATTGGGCTATCAAATAGTCGTACGATGTATTTTAATGAAGATGGTGTTGATCTCTTAGATTGGCAATCTGCACTAAAAGATGGTAAAAAAGCTGAAGTGATACGCTTTCGCGAAAGCTAACCTCATATTCGTATTGCGATCGTGCTACAAGAGCTACAATGAGAGCCTTGTATACAAATCATAACTATATCGTCGACCCTCACGGAGCTTTAGGATATTTAGGTCTTAAAGAATATCTCAAAGAACATCCAGATGCTTATGATATATTTTTAGAAACAGCTCATCCTGTAAAATTTTTATCTACTGTCAAACCTATTGTAGGGAAATATCTAGAATTACCAGATCAAGTTAAGAATCTTATAAATAAGGGGCAAATAACCCATAATATTGCAAATTATGATGAATTAAAGGGGTATTTAACCCTAATAAATTAGTGGCGATTAGGTTAATTTTGATATGTATTTAAAATATATAGTTAATACTAACTAAATTTTAAGAAATGTCAAATAACATATTAGGGTATACTATTGAAAATAAGTTTCATATAGCTAAGAAGAGAACCCGAATCCTAGCTTTTATGATTGATTTACTTATTTACATTTCAATAGTGATACTATTAGGGTACTTGTCTGATACATCTATAGAAAGACTTGGTTCTATGTTTAATGGCCCTTTTGCATTAGTAATTATGTTTATTGGTTTTTTGTTATGGCCAATGAGTGAAGGGTTATGGGGACAAACTATCGGGAAAAGAATTTTAAATCTAAAAGTACTTAATGATTATTATGAACCTATTGAAATAACAGCTTCTTTAGGTCGCTTTACAATAGGACTTATAGATTATATATTCTTAATAGGATTTATTGTATCTGCAAACAATAAAAATAATAAACGCATAGGAGATATAGTAGCCAATACTATTGTAGTTCAACTAGAGAAATAAAGTTCATTTAAAGTAGAAAAATGATTTACTTAATTAAGTAAGAGTAATTATTTCTATTATATAAATCCATTTGTGAAAATATAAAATTGAATACTAGTATTCACATTGAGAGTAGAGGTTACGTCAATAAAACTTTTGGAAAGACATTCGAATTTTATTCACTTAAACATTCCTATATATTGATTTACAAACACCTCAAGAGGTATTAATCATAGTAAATTAAAGAATTAATAGATAAAGAGGAAATACTGAAAAGAATCTGTAAATACAAATGATTGAAAAAATATTTAGTTTTAAAAACAAGTAACAAATAGATCGCTTTTAGTACATATGAATTGTAAAATATTCTATTAACAAAAACTAGTATAAAAGATGACTGAAGTTATCCTCGAAAATAATATTGAAAATAAATTTAAAATCGCTACAAAAAGAGTTCGTATTCTAGCGTTCTTTATTGATTTCTTTATCATGTTTATGATTGGAATGATATTAGGGTATTTTTTTGGAGAACCTATAGAAGGAATTGGTTTTGAACTTAATGGAGGTCCTGCAATTCTAATGATGTTCATAGGTTTTTTTTTATGGCCTATTAGTGAAGGGCTATGGGGACAAACATTAGGTAAGAGAGTTGTAAAATTAAAAGTGCTCACAGATAATTATGAGTCTATCGAAATTGTGGCAGCTATTGGTCGTTACTTTTTTGGATTTTTAGATTGTATCTTTTTAATTGGGATTATTGTAGCTGCTACAAATGATAAGAATAAGCGTTTAGGTGATCTAGTAGCAAAAACTATTGTTGTTCAACTCTAATTATGCATTAGAACTTCGTAATGAAGTGCAAAACGACAATAAACACTAGTGTATTTTTACTTTTAGTATAGCATCGCTATGGTTAAAGTAAAAAATACAGCGTAGTGATAGTGCTTGCAGTGGTTTTGTGATGTAATAGATTTTCTAATGCATAATTCGGGTTCAATTAAAAGAATAGAATAAAGGATAGCATAACGAAAATACATACCATAAAAAAGAGGCTGTCAAAAAAACAGCCTCTTTTAACATTACTAATTAATTACTTATTTAACAATCAACTTTTTAACAATCATTTGATCTTCAATAACTATTTGTACAAAGTAAATACCTGTAGAAAGTTTTTGTATATCAAATTGTTGTGATTCATTAAAATTACTCAAATCAATCTGCTGCACTCGTTGTCCGTTTGCATTTAATAATATTGCTTCTTGTAATTGTTTATTTCCTAAGTATCCAAGAGTAACAACTCCTGAAGTTGGATTAGGAAATAATGTGATTTCATTATCCTGTAGTGTTATATCATCTGTACTTAATGTTCTTTCTTCAAACACAACTATAAAACGATCTGGTTGTATTCCTCTAGTCGCTATAAAGCTATATGGAGTTTCTTTAAGATTTGTAATTGTGTTAAGTACATTATCAATAATATATACAGGTGTATTTTCAAGTCCTACACCTTCAAGATGATCAATACTAATTGTATACGTCTCTTCTGTGTCTACGGCTGTAGAAAAACCTAAAGTAAGTTCTATTTGAGTATTAAAAACTTCTCGACCTTGAATAGCTAAGTACTCTCCTTCTAAGTTTGTAAATAAAGATAAGAATGTGCCTAATCTTTTTGTATCATAGCCGTAATCAAATTCAGCAGTTGCAAGATCAGTAAATCCAACAGCAGTTTGTGATATTGCTTCTTCATAAGAAGAAGTTGTTAAGTTAAGCCATAATTTATCTATAGAACTCGATTCAGACTCATTACTCCTAAATCCATCATTATTTCCTGTGACACGGAGATTGTTTGTAAATACAACAGGTGTATTATTTATCATTTCTGCCTGTTCAGCTTTAATTCCAAATCCTTGTCCTGATGACATAAATTGTCCTGGTGCTACCCCTCCATTTACAGCAGCAATTCCCATCATTGCATTTCGCACAGAAATATCATTCATAGAGAAGTTACTAGTTCCTGCTCCTGGTAATGCAGATGTAGGGTTTGTAATATGATCCCAATAGTACACAGCACTTACAGCATCATTTGCATTAATAAATGCAGTAACATCTATTGCCGAAGCATACGGATTACCTAATATATTATAGTTGTTTATAGTTGCAGGACCATTATAATTAATTGGAACTGTAATTGTTCCTGAATTTAAAGTTCCTTGTGTATAGGCAAGTGTATATGATCCATCACCTACATCTGGTTCTGGTTGTGGGAAAATAAGTTGTCCAATTCCTGCTGCAGGCAAAGCAGTACTTCCTGTTACTGGTAATAGATAATCTAGATTATCATCTAAGAAGTTTTCTGCTCCTGCAAATTCTGGAAACATTACTAGATCTATATTATAAGGCACAAAATTACTAGGAATTATACTAAAAACAGCTCTAGAATTTCCATACACTCCATTCCTTGTTTCTCCAGTCATAGGACTACTCATCGCTACATAATTACGGTCGTCTATAGTTGGTGTTATTTTTGAAACACTGATGCTTCCATTATTAAATGTTTGGGCATCTTCATCTATCTGAACTACACTTCCTTCATTTTCTACAATTAATGTTCCATCTACTGTAATATTACCAGCCACATTCATAAAATTACCGTCTCTCACTGTTACTGTTTGTGAAGCGTTAATTTGACAAGAACAAGCATTAATATCTCCAAGAGAAGCTGTATCATAATCATCATTAATAATAGCCATAGAAGTTCCTGTAGGAGGGTTATTATCCCAACTACCTCCAGCAAAAGTTGTTGTATTTAAAGCACTTCCTGTAACAGTAACCTGTGTGGTACAAGAATCACTATTTCCATTACTATCAGTAACAGTAACGGTTACTGTATTTACACCTATATCTAAACAAGTAAATACGCTTTGACTTAAAGATGTATTAATTGTTCCGCAACTACTTAAGAAAGTTACCGGTATTCCTCCAAAAGCTGCAGATCCATCAGATTCAAAAAGCAATTCTTCCCAATTACTTTGATCGAGTGCTCCTGAAAAAGTTGGCATCACATTTGTAATATTTGTTGTAGAGGCTCCAAATGTATTATCGTTTGTACGTACGGTAAATCCAAATGTCTGACCCGCAGTTAAGTTTACAGTTGAAGAACCGTTTTGTGTTGTCATAGTATCATCTGTTAATTGCGTATACGAAGCAAGATCATCTATAACATATCCAAAACTATCAAATCCAGCAGCAGTATCAGCAGTTGTGTAATCCCAATCAAAAGATATAGTAACATCTTCAGTAATTAAAATTGCAAAAACAGAATCTCCTTGATTATTACTCCCATTATTACCACCAACAATGGTAACACTTGTAGGTGTAGAAGGATCAAAAATAGCAGTTCCATCTGCTCCTAGCGCCAATGTTGTATTAAGACATGGATTTAACTCTGGTAATACTTCTGTTACAGTTATTGTATCTGTATCTGTTCCTGAAACTCCATTACAGTCTATAGCTGTATATGATATTGTGTGAACTCCTGCTCCTGCTACTTCTGGATCAAAAGTAAACGTTGCTCCGTTCCCATCATCTGTTACTCCAGGGCCACTATATGTTCCACCTGAGACAACTCCTCCTGATAAAGATTCTTGTCCATTTATAGTACAAAAGTCATTTGTAGAAACAGTAAGCGTAATTGGTGGTACAGAAAAACCTGCTGTACCATCTGCTCTAAGGTTTGATGATCCTTGAGTTGCATCAAACCCTAATCCTCTACCTGCAAAAACTTCCCAAATAAGACATTGATTCTCTCCATTATACATTAATTGATCTGCTAATAATATAGCGTCTCGACTGTCTACAAATCCAGGGCTTACTGGTTGTAACTTAAGCCCTTCTGTAACTAAAGCCAATGAAATATTATTACCTCCTGTTCCATTATATAAATCTGGATCAAATCCATGCTCAGCAATTAAAGCTTGCGTTAAATCATAAAGCATTGTTCCCCATATCTCTCCTACACTATGTGGTGCAACTCCTCCTCCATTTCCAAGGTTGATTAATGTTTGATACGTTTGAGGATTTGTAGCCATATTCTCACTATATGGAAATGACCTAATTCCATTACCATTAATTCCTTGTCCAACTAGAAATGTACCTACAGCTCTATTGGCAGTTGCATTACTACTATTCATAGTATACATATATCCATAATAATCACTCCACCCTTCTCCTTGTTGTTCTTGATTATTTAAAGCACCTGAATTAGCTGCACCTCCTGTAAGACGTGTAGATATTCCATGTGCATATTCATGAACAATTACTAAGTTATCATATGCTCCATCTGCTTGATTACAAACAAACATTTGCATTCTTGGAGCATTTCCATCTGTAGGTGTTCCAAAATTTGCATTACACGTTCCTGATCCATCTTGATTATCTCCAATCACACTATCATTTCCGGCCCCTCCATTACCATAATTATTTTCTTGGAAGTTACCACTAGCTTCATCAAATCCGTATTGATAGGTAATATCATGAATAATATTTGACCAGTAAAATACATTGGTTACTGCGGCATCTAAAGAAGGGTTTGCTCCAGAATATCTTGGAATAGTACGTCCTGAACCAGCATCAAAAGTAGTATCATCAAAAGCAAAGCTAAAGTTTAATCCTGCACCTCCTTCAGCACGAGAGTTTGCATCTACAACATTATCAGCATTTAAATCTAAGTGAGAATCTATATTATTTCCTCGAGTTGTTGTAAATTCTGATCCAGCTACACCATCAGTATCATGCCACCCAAAAGGAGACGCTGTTAAGTCTTCAGGATTAGAGATCAATTGTCTATCTCCATAATAAGGGCTTTCAATAGTAACTGGGTATACTAAATATGAACCAACAAAAGCATCTTCTTCGTTAGACGCTTCCATCATTGATATATTTGACTCATAGAGTTCTTCAGCACAAACTTCTTCACTAGTATCATTATGCTTGTGTTCATTATGATCTCCCATAATATTACAGGATTGTGTAAAGTTATTTTTGTCTATGATAGTACCTGTACTAGCATCTACTCTAAAATTCCACCAATCTGATGAATTCAATTCTTGTATAGATATTTCCCATATCATTCTAATTTCATCATTAGAATCTACATAATACATTTGTTTTGCTGGAATCTCTACACCAGAAATTCCTGCTTTACTAAAAAGCTTAGAACCATTAATACTTTTAGAAGTTATTTCAGTAAGGTTTGTAATGTTGTCATAATTCATTTGAGATGCAATAGCTTGTATTGCATCTGAAGCAGAAAATGAAACTCCGCTACTTTTTACTTGCGCATTAATATCCGAAATAAGGTTGACATGCGTTTTTGCAAGCGTACCGTCTCTAGTAATATGCATACTAGATTCAGTACCTTGAACTTCAAGACCATTAATTGCTTGTCTATAGTATACATGATGAACTCCGCTAATACTACTTACATGCTCACTTGTTATTACATACTCTGTATCTTGAGGTGTAAGCTTATTCTCTTGGACTAATGTGGTAAGAAATTCTCGAACACTATTAGGATTTTTATTAATTGTATTAGATTTCTGAATCGTGTTTGTTGAAACATTAATAGGTATTGATGCTCGTTGTTGAGGTAAAGAAATACTACCTGTTGGTCTTTTCTGAGCAAATAGAGAATACGCTATTAGGCAAAAAAATAGAGTTAGAGATTTTTTTTTCATTTTTAGGGGCTTTTATTAAAAATAAATCTTAAAATTTCGGCAAAATACACAAAAGCAACGATAAATTAACATTTTTTTTTAATTTTTTTAAAATTTAAATTCAAATTACCTACATAAAATAAAAAAATCAATTAAAAAATTGCGATAAATAATTCGATTAAAAAATAGAAGAACTTATACTCAATTTTATATTTTTAATCTTTTTAATACCTTCATATAACAAACACTACAACAATAAATCATATGAGTGCCAAAAAGGCTACTGAAAAATATATTAAGAAGAAGTATAATGATCTTGGATTAGGAGAAAAAGATACTTCAGGTGGATATCGTACACTTAATAAAGACGGTTCTTTTAATGTACGCAAGACCAATGTTCCATTTATGGAAAGGATTAATTTTTTTCACTCATTAGTCTCTATGCCATGGCCCCGATTCTTAGGCCTTATTCTTCTAGGATACTTTGTGATTAATATTGTCTTTGCTTCTATTTATATGTTGATCGGTATAGAACATCTTACTGGAATGGAAGAAAGTAACTCTTTTTATCAATTCATGGAAGCTTTTTTTTTTAGTGCTCAAACCATTACAACATTAGGGTATGGACGTGTTGCTCCTATGGGGTTAATGGCAAATATTGTCGCAGCAACTGAATCTATGTTAGGTTTACTTGCTTTTGCCTTAGCGACAGGAATGTTATACGGTCGGTTTTCAAAACCTTCTGCCAAAATAAAATATAGTACACAAGCAGTTATTGCTCCTTATAAGGATATAAACGGTTTTATGTTTAGAGTGGTTAATCTTCAAGAGAGTCAATTATTAGAAGTAGAAGTAGCTGTATCGCTATCTGTAAGAAGAGAGCAATCTGAATTGCGTGATTTTTTTCGTTTAGATTTAGAACGATCTAAAGTTGTTTTCCTACCTTCTATATGGACTATTGTGCACCCTATAAGTGAAACGAGTCCACTTTATAAATTGACACCAGATGAATTAGAAACAAAAGATGCAGAATTCATTATTACTATTAAAGCTTTTGATGAGTCTTTCTCTCAAACGGTATATTCTAGATCTTCATATAAAACATCAGAGATAAAATGGGGGCAAAAATTTGTGTATGTAATCACTCAAGAAGCAGAACGAATTTCTGTAGATGTTGGAAGACTTGATGAAACATATGAGACAATGCTAAATTAATAGTAGACAAGAGTTACGTACTCGGTTCCAAAAGGATAGGAAATAACAAAATGCTATTAATTAAAAGTATCTATAATTAGCATAAACTCTTAACATAATTCCCCAAGAATATTCCTATCTTTCATATCTAAATTTTCAATTATTATTAAATAGCTATGAAAAGATATCGTACCGCTCGCTTTCTATTAATCACACTCATCAGTTTTTCTGTCGCTTGTGCACAAAAAAAAGAAAATCAAGCAGAAAAGATAGTTCCTGTTTTTAAAGATGGGCAAGCCCAAATTGTTCCTGAATTTGCAAATACAGAAAAGTGGATACGCCATGATTTATGGGTTGAAACAGAATTCAACACAGATGGAGATGACAAAATGGATCGTATGCATGTTTCTGTTACACGTCCTGAACAAACAGACACAGAAGGACTAAAATTACCAATAGTCTATGTAACTAGTCCATATTTTGCAGGTGTTGCGGCTGATACACCAAATTGGAATGTGGAGCACGAACTTGGAGAAATTGCCGAAGAACGTACACATCCAGAAGTAAAGCGTCAAGGAAAACGTCCTATCATTTCTAATTCTCATATTAAAACTTGGGTTCCTAGAGGATATATTGTCGTTCATTCTTCGTCTCCAGGCACAGGATTATCTCAAGGAGCTCCTACAGTAGGAGGTCCTAATGAATCTTTAGCTCCAAAAGCAGTTATTGAATGGTTATGCGGTCGCAGAAAAGGGTATACCTCTATCGACGGTAATGAAACTGTAGATGCTTACTGGTCTACTGGAAAAGTAGGAATGACAGGAACTTCTTATAATGGAACACTTCCATTAGCTGCTGCAACTACTGGAGTAGAAGGGCTTGAGGCTATTATTCCTATTGCGCCTAATACTTCGTATTATCATTATTATCGATCTAATGGATTGGTTCGTTCTCCAGGAGGATACCTAGGGGAAGATATTGATGTTCTGTATGACTTTATTCATAGTGGTGATGAATCAAAACGTCCTTATAATAATAAAACTGTACGTGATACTGAACTTATAAATGGTATGGATCGTATTACAGGAGACTATAATGATTTTTGGGAAGGGAGAGATTACCTAAACCAAATGAAACCTATGAAAGCAGCTTTATTAATGTCCCATGGTTTCAATGATTGGAATGTAATGCCAGAACATAGTTATCGTATTTATGCACAAGCAAAAGCTCAAGGGATTCCTTCTCAAATATTCTATCATCAGAATGGTCATGGAGGACCTCCACCAATGAAGATACGCAATCGTTGGTTTACTCGTTATTTACACGGAATAGAAAATGGTGTCGAAAATGATGCTAAAGCCTGGATTGTACGAGAATATGATAAACGAGATGCTCCAACAGCATATACTGATTATCCTAATCCAGATGCATCTGATATTGTACTACACTTAGGTGGTGATGGTCCTGCAAAAGGAACCTTAGATATTACCAAAAAAAGAAAGCAAGGAAAAGAAACCTTTGTAGATGATTATACAATAAAAGGAAGTGATTTAGCTAAAGCAGAAATTTCAAAAAACCGCTTATTATATCTTACTCCTGAACTTAAAGAAGATATACACATTTCTGGAATCCCTAATGTAACGATAAAACTAGCAAGTGGTAAACCTGCTGCAAATCTTTCTGTCTGGCTTGTGTCTTTACCTTGGAAAGATGGAAATGTAAAAATTACAGAAAATATTATTACTCGAGGTTGGGCTGATCCTCAGAATCATAGTTCTATTAGAAAAGGAGAACCTCTTGTACCCGGGAAGTTCTATAATGTTTCTTTTGATTTGATTCCAGATGATCAAATCATATCTAAAGGACAACAAATTGGATTGATGATTTTTTCTAGTGATAATGAATTTACATTACATCCAAAACCAGGAACACAAATTACCGTTGATCTTAATGGATCTACTCTTACGCTTCCAGTGGTCGGCGGTAAAAGCGCTTTCGCGAAAGCGGTTAAATAATAAATATCTATTTAGAAAATTTCTTTAAAAGAAATAGTAAAAGCATCAGTAATAGTAAAATATCTATTGCTGATGTTTTTTACTGTAACATTTTGTAATATCTCACATCATTTAATAATGAATCTCTTATGTTTTATTATGAAACTACACTTTGTTATCCTAAATATTTATTTTTCTACCTAATTGTATTTTCAGCCAGACTTCCTTACAACAGTTAGATTTAAAACATGGCACATATACTACAGGTTTTAAACATTATACAGCTATAGATAGCACTCGTACATATACTTCAAAAGTAACAATCAATATAAAAGAGGCCTTACGCCCTATTCCTATAAGTATTTGGTATCCTTCTACTACAAATCCAGAAGTAACACAATCCATGTCTGTTTTAAATTATATGGAAGTTCTCAAGGAAGAAGAAGAATGGGAAGATTTACCTAATTACTTTATTTTAGATTGGTTTTACTATACAAATACATCTCAAAGAGAAGACGCGAGCATATAAAGATATCCCTATAGCAAAAGGAGTTTTCCCTGTTATTATATACGCACCTAGTTTTCAAGCTTCATCAGTAGAAAATTTTGCCATTTGTGAGCAATTAGCCAGTTACGGTTATATTGTAATATCAAGTCCTAGTAGAGGAGCTTCTTCTAAGTTATTTCAAAAACTAGATCGTGCTATAGAGACGCAAGCTAGAGACCTTGAATTTTTAATAACAGAAATCTCTAGTATTCCATCTTCAGATATGAATAGTGTAGGTACTATAGGATTTAGTTTTGGAGGACTATCTAATATACTCACACAAATGCGTACATCTATTTTTAAGGCTAACCTTAGTCTTGACGGAACAATACGTTATAGACCTGAACTTTTAAAATCGACTGCTTTTTATGATATAAAAAAGATAACAGTTCCTTTTATGCATCTAGCTCAAAAAGAAATTCCTCAAATTGTGATGCAACAAGAAAATATCCCTAATAAATTAAATACTGATTTTGAATTTTATGATGCTCTCACTCACTGTGATGCTTATAAAATAAGATTACATGATATGTCTCATTCTTATTTTAGTACGTTAGGTGTACTTTTTGAGAAACGAGATCTTAGGCAAGATAAAAGTGATCAAAAAATAATGGCTTCCTACAAATTAGTTGCTACCTATAGTTTACAGTTTATGAATGCCTATCTTAAAAATGATCCCATTGCTTTACAATTTATAAAAAATACACCTCAAAAAAACAGCACCTCAGCAAGTCTGATTTCAAAAGAATCTAAAACAGCAATAGTAAAAAAGAGGTATGATTTTTACGATTTTATATACCAAGCTCAACAACAAAATTATCAAAACATAAAAGCTTTCTATACTAAAAGTAAAAAAACACATCCTATGCTAGAACTTCCAGAAGGAAAACTCAACATATTAGGGTTACAATTAATATTCAACCCTAAAAGTGCTCAAGAAGGAATCTCAATTTTTGAACTAGCTCTTACACTATATCCTACGTCAGCAAATTTATATGATAGTCTCGCTGAGGGATATTTATACTTAGGCAATATAAAAAAAGCTGTCAGCCATTTTAAAAAATCTCTATCGTTAAACCCTAATAATCAAAATGCTACAAAAAGGTTAAAGCAGTTACAATCCTAACAACAGTAGTTCACGATTTATGTATTAACAGCTTTTTAAGTAGGTGTTAACGCAATCTTTTGATACTCCAATAGTATATTGTGGGTAACTAATCAATATATCATCATGAATACTATAGTAACTACTGACCATAGTCGTCGTAATTTTCTTAAAAAATCATCTTTTGCTGCAGCTGGAACATTAAGTCTTGTTTCTATCCCTCTTATGGGAGCTTCTTGTACGCCTGTTCAAGATGAATTAAATATCATAGGGCCTAAATCTGGATATGCTCCCCAAGTGGGTACTCTTGTCTCTATGATGAATTGGATGCGAAGTGTTGTTCTAAGAGAAATTCAAGGACTCGAACAAGAACAGCTTGATTTTTTAATAGATGATAACGCAAACACTATAGGAGCAATGCTTTTACATCTTGCTGCGACAGAGCGCTTTTATCAAATACATACTTTTGATGGTAAAAACTGGGGAGATTGGTCACGAGAAGATTCAAAACGTTGGAGTACTGCTTCTGGGCTTGGAGATAGAGCTCGTAAAAAAATAAAAGGACATGACCTCAATTATTATATAGAGACTCTAAATGAAGTACGTAGTCATACATTAAATGAGCTTAAAAATCGTGATGATGAATGGCTTCTTAAAACAGATGCTAATTGGTCTTGGGGACCTACAAATGCCTATTGTAAATGGTTTCATGTAGTAGAGCATGAATCAAATCATAATGGGCAAATAAAATTTACTAAAGGACGATTACCATCATAAATATATTTTTTAAATCTATTACAAAAAGGAATGTTTAAAAGTTCATATTCCATATACTTCTTATTATATTACGATAAAATATATTTTTATGACTCCAGAAGAAATTGTACAAAAACAGTTAAATGCATATAATAATAGGGATATAGATACTTTTGTATCTTGTCATGCTCCAAATGCACAGTTATATACCTTTTCTGAAAATGAGCCTTTTGTTAAAGGTCAAGAGCAAATAAAAATCACATACTCAGAAATATTTAAAAATTCCCCTACTCTATATTCAAAACTTATTAATAGAATTGTTATGGGTAATAAAGTAATTGATCACGAAGAAATCACAGGACGTAAAAATATTAATACTATGGAACTTATTGCTATTTATGAAGTAAATGAAACTACTATCATAAAAGCTCATTTCATACGTAAATAAAAAGATATTATCTCCATTAACCCTAATCAAAAGCTTCATAAATAGTGAGTTATAAAAAATAAAGGAGAATAACAATTTGTAAATTTATTATATTTTTAAACGTAAAATCGCTTATTTAAAATTGACTTTCATAAAGTTTAGTATATTTAAGTATAACTAACTAAACATCTAATGTCAAAAATAGTCCCTATATTTCTTGTAATATGGATTCAAGCTATCGTAGTTACAGGTCAAAACTTTTTAATAGATAGCTTAAAGATTAAAGCTGCTCAAGAAACTAATATAGAAAGCAAGCTCAACTACTATTTTCAAATATCAAATGATTATATAAGAAAGCAATTACATTATGATAGTGCTTTTATTTATTTAAAGAAAATAAAAACCATTGCTAATAAAGAAGGAATTAAAGAAGTAGAAGCTATTGTTTTAAATAATCAGGCAATGATCTATCAGGTACTAGGAGATAATAAAAAAGCGATTACTTACTTTGATAAAGGCCTTTCAGTTTCTAAAGAATTAAATAAACTATCCCGAGTTGCATTATTTTATAACAACATTGGTATGATTTATAAAGAATTAGAGCAACACGAGAAATCACTTACTTACTTAGATTCTGCATTAACCATTGTAAAAAAAGAACCTTCTAAGAGACTCTTAGGTGTTGTTTATACAAGTCTTGGGGAAACAAATTTTGCAAACAATAGTTTTAAGGAATCTACTTATTACTTAAAAAAAGGGATTCATATTCTGGATAGTATTAAACAACCTTCTAGTGAAGCTGATCTTGTACTCGCTAAGTCATACAGAGCCGAAAAAAAATTAGACTCTGCTATTATACAAGCTCAAAAGGCATTTCAAGAAGCGCAACAACAAAAGGCACCAAAAAGCTCTTATGAGAGTAGTAGATTACTCTCTTCTATTTATGCAGAGATAAATGACACAAAAAAAGAAATTATTTATCTAAAAAAAGCTCTTGCTTATAATGATTCATTATCACTTAGTAAAGATTTAAATGATATAGAATTAAATGAATTAAAAGAGCAACGTTCTCAGCAAGAACAGCAATTAAAATCATTAAAAGGAAAAGATATATTGTATACTATTTTATACGTTGTCGGAGTAGTCATATTAATATTACTTATTGTACTTTTAATCAGACAATTAAAAACAGCAAAACTCACTAAAGATATTCATAATGTACAAAAGGACCTTATTCAAACCGAGTTAGATCGTAGAAAAAACAATATGAAGTGATATCACACCTAATGATACTTTTGAAACACTTTTAAAGCTTCATTATAACTACTTTCAAAAGACATTGTATTAATAGTATTATTTGCTTTTACAGAAGCAAAATAAGAGATCAGTTTTTCTGTAGGCATGTTTCCTGTAAGCTCATCTTTTGCCATGGGGCATCCTCCAAACCCTTGAATAGCTCCATCAAAGCGACGGCACCCAGCATTATATGCAGCATCTACTTTTTCATGCCACGTCGTAGGTGTAGTATGTAAATGCGCCCCAAATTCTATATCTGGATATTTAGGAATCAAGTTTGAAAATAAGTAATTAATGTTTTCTGGATTAGACGTTCCAACTGTATCAGAAAGCGATAAGATTTTTACGCCCATTGCACTTAGTTTTTCTGTCCATTGTCCAACAATGTCAACATTCCAAGGATCTCCATAAGGATTTCCAAACCCCATAGATATATAGACTACTACTTGCTTATCATTAGTATGAGCAAGATCTAATATTTCTTTTAAAATTTCTACAGCCTGAGCAATAGTCTTATGCGTATTACGCATTTGAAAGTTTTCTGAGATAGAAAATGGATACCCTAAATAATCTATCATTTCGTGCTTTACGGCTTCTGTAGCCCCACGTACATTAGCGACAATCGATAGTAGTTTACTTTCAGTTTTTGACAAATCTAATTTATATAGTACTTCAGCAGAGTCCTGCATTTGAGGAATTGCTTTTGGAGATACAAAACTTCCTACATCTATAGTATCAAAACCACAGCGTAATAATGACTGGATGTATTGAACTTTTTCTTCGGTAGGAATCCAATCCTTAATCCCCTGCATAGCATCTCGAGGACATTCTATAATTTTAACCTTTGTATTCACTATGTAAAAATAGGGCTAATTCCGCTTTTGCGAAAGCTATATTAAAATGAAAATAGCAATACCTATAAACACTACAATTTGTAACCATTTAAGAACGACACCTATTTTTTTACTTTTTCTTAAATATCCAGAAATACTACCTGCCAAGAGGGCGATTCCTCCAAAAATGAAAAAAGATTCTATCATAAATAAAATACCTAATACATAAAATTGATAGATTGTATTACCATCTGGTTCCCATAAAAACCCAGGAAAAAAAGCTAGAAAGAATATAGTGACTTTAGGGTTTAAGATATTCATCATCACTCCCTGTTTAAATAAAGCAATATAGCTTTTTTTAGGAGTTTCATCAGTCAAGGAAACAGTTGCATTGCTTTTAAAAACTGTATATGTTAGATATAGTAGGTATGCAGCCCCTAATAGTTTAATGATAAAGAACGCTGTAGGAGATGTTGCTATAATTGCAGAAAGTCCAAAAGCAACTAGTGTCGTATGTACAATACAACCTGAAATTAAACCTGCGGTAGTTATCAGTCCGGAATTACGACCATTGGCCACACTTTGTGTAAGTACATAAATATTATCTGGTCCCGGAGAAAATGCTAATAAAGCTGTAGCACCCAGAAAAGCAAATAACGATTCAGTCATATCTCTACTAATATATTGTATTATATATATTGAATCAAATTTTTGAAAGATCTATATTACCACTGTCTTTCTTTCCAAAGTAAGTATAATCCAATGAGGAATAATATAAAAGCGGCACCCACTTTTACAATTTGCGGGATAAATTTTGCGAAGTCAGGTTTTAAAGATGCTAATAATACCATGACAGACGCTAGAATCAACTTATGAGAATTTCTCATTATATATAATTTCTGCCTTTCTTAATTATCTCTATAAGGCAATTCATTTCTTTTAATCGAAAAAACATGTATTCATTACAAGAAATGGCAGATTATTCTAATTATTAGAAAATTATGCTCTTTTTAGTATTGCCTTATTTATGTTTTTAATAAGTTGAGGTCCTTCATAAATAAAACCAGTATACAATTGTACAAGACTAGCTCCAGCATCTATTTTATCTAAGGCATCTTGTACAGAGTGAATCCCTCCTACTCCTATAATTGGAAACGATTGATTGCTCTTATCAGACAAATATTTAATCACTCGTGTAGAGGTATCAGTAATTGGTTTTCCACTTAAACCTCCATTACCTATTTCTTCTAAACGTTCTTTACTCGCTTTTAAACCTTCACGAGACACAGACGTATTACTGGCAATAACACCATCTAGCCTTGTTTCTTGTACCAATTCTACAATCTCGTCTAGTTGTTGATCATTGAGATCTGGTGCAATTTTTAAAACAATAGGTCGCTGTACATCAAATGCACGATTTGCTTCTTGTACTGCTTCAATAAGTTCTATCAAATATTCTTTGTCATTTAGTTTTGCATGACTTGATACATTAGGACAACTTACATTAAGAACAAAATAGTCTACATAAGAGTGTAGTGCATTAAAACAAGCTAAGTAATCTGCTGTATATTCTTCTGGTTTAATCCCAGTATTCTTACCTATATTTCCACCTATAAGTACCTTTTTATTAGATTTCAATCTTTCAACAGCTGCATTAACTCCGCCATTATTAAATCCCATTCGGTTAATAATGGCTTGATCATTTTTTAATCGAAATAGCCGTTGTTTAGGATTTCCAATTTGCCCTTTAGGAGTTACTGTTCCTATCTCAATAAATCCAAAACCAACATTATCTAGTTCTTTATAAAGCTTTGCATCTTTATCAAATCCAGCAGCGAGGCCAACTGGGTTTTTAAACGTTAAACCAAACACATTGCGTTCTAATCGTTTATCATTGACTTGCCATAAACTTCTAAAGATACTCCCAAAACCCAATTTGGTCATATTTCGGATAAGCGAAAAGGTAAAATAATGGACTTTCTCAGGATCAAAAAGGAAAAGAATGGGTCTAATGAGAAGTTTATACATATAAGTGAATTCTTATATGCAAAAGTAATTGAAAATGGGTAATTTTATGCTTTCGCGAAAGCGGAAAATGATTCATTATTATTTATGTCAAAAAAATACTGTTTTTTACTCTTATTTCTATCTATATCATTTTTGGTTTTAGGGCAACAAAAATCAATTCCTACATCTATAAAAAAAGTTCCTTTCAGTATTGGAGAAACGCATACATTTCATTCTGATATTCTTAAAGAAAGTAGGACTATAAATGTCTACCTTCCAGCATCATATAACAGCAACAAAAAAGTCAATTATCCTATCATTTACCTTCTTGATGGAAGTGCTGATGAGGATTTTATACACATTGCAGGGATTGTTCAGTTTGGTAATTTTCCTTGGATAAAAATGCTTCCTGAGTCTATAGTCATAGGAATAAGTAATGTCGATAGAAATCGAGATTTTACCTATCCTACAACTAATGAAAAGGATAAAAAAGATTTCCCGACAACAGGCGAATCAAAAGATTTTATTTCTTTTTTAGAAAAAGAATTACAACCTTTTGTGGCTTCAAATTACCGAATAACTGAAGAACGTACGTTGATAGGACAGTCTTTAGGAGGTTTACTTGCTACAGAAATACTTTGGAAAACACCTGATTTATTTTCTAATTATATTATCGTAAGTCCTAGTCTTTGGTGGGATAATAATTCATTACTTCCCAAAAAACGAGTAAAAAGTACAGAAACTAAAAAGGTATATGTAGCAGTTGGCAAAGAAGGTCCATATATGGAAAGTGCTGCTTTTAGTTTGATAGGTCATCTAAAAGAAGATAGAAATATAACGTCTAGTTTTACCTATTTTGATAGGCAGGAACATTCTAATATTATGCATAAAGCAGTATATGAAGCATTTTTACATTTTTATGCGGCTACAGAAGAAAAGAAAGAATAACCATACGTTTTTGCAAAAGCGTATAAAACAATAAATAGTACACAAATTATAGATACAAAATGGGTTTTATATCTATATAAATAACAAGAGAATATGATCAACAAACAATCACTCATTGACCGATTTATAAGTTATGTCACTATAGATACAGAAAGTGATCCAAACAGCAATACAACACCAAGTTCTGCAAAACAATGGGATCTTGCTCGTAAACTTGCCGAAGAACTGGAAACTATGGGAATGGAAGGTGTTACTATAGATGATAATGCCTACATCATGGCTACATTACCATCTAATGTTACTTATGAGGTACCTACTATAGGTTTTGTATCTCATTTTGACACCACTCCAGATTTTACAGGAAAAGATGTAAAACCACAAATTATAGAAAACTATGATGGAGGAGACATTATATTAAACAAAGAGCAAAATCTCGTATTATCTCCTTCATATTTTGATGATCTCATCCAGTATAAAGGACAAACGATTATTACGACAGATGGTACCACATTACTTGGAGCCGATGACAAAGCAGGTATTACAGAGATCATGGAAGCCATGAAATACTTGCTTGCTCATCCTGAAATAAAACATGGAACAATTAAAGTTGGGTTTACACCAGATGAAGAGATCGGACGCGGTGCTCATAAATTTGATGTCGAAAAGTTTGGGGCAGATTGGGCGTATACAATGGATGGTAGTCAGATAGGGGAATTAGAATATGAAAATTTTAATGCCGCAGGAGCAGTAATCACTATAGAAGGTAAAATAGTACATCCAGGTTATGCCAAAGGCAAAATGGTTAATAGTATGTACATAGCTACAGACTATATAAACTCTTTGCCACGTCTTGAAACTCCTGAACATACTGAAGATCGTGAAGGATTCTTTCATTTATATAGTATAGAAGGAGGTGTAGATAGTACACGGTTAGAATACATTATACGTGATCACGACAAAGGCCATTTTGAAGCTCGTAAAGAGATGATGACAAAACTAGCTAATGACCTTAATACACAATTAGGCAAAGATCTTATTTCTGTAGAAATTAAAGATCAATACTTTAACATGAGAGAAAAAGTAGAACCTGTAATGCATATTGTAGATATTGCAGAGGAAGCAATGAAATCTTTAGGTATCAAACCTTTAATCAAACCTATACGTGGCGGTACTGATGGATCGCAACTTTCATTTATGGGGTTACCGTGTCCCAATATTTTTGCAGGTGGACATAATTTTCATGGACGTTATGAATATGTTCCTGTAGAGAGTATGATGCGTGCTGTAGAAGTCATTGTAAAGATTGCAGAAATTACAGCTCAAAAAAAATAGAGTATCTATTTGAGATATTATATCAAAAGCCATCTTTCCCTAATCATTTAAGATTAGAAAAAGGTGGTTTTTTTATAGCATTACTTTTGATTTAAATCTGCTTATTTATCTATTACTATGATATAAAAGAGATCAAAAAATTTACATAAAGGCTGTTAATGTTAGGTTAAGTACAAATAACAAAAGCAACCTTTTTGAATTTTATGTCTCTATAGAATGTTATTACTGATGAAAAATGTACTAACAATAGAAGGGAATAATCTCTTTTATCTAACTAATTAATGAAATAACAAACATCAATCTTATGAAAAAAACAATCACGCTATTAGCACTAATTATCTCTTCTTTTGGGTTTGCACAAGAAAATACTGATGATGAACCCGTAAATCTTAATGAAATTAATAATAAGAAGCACGAGTTTCGTATAGACGTATTAGAAAGTCTTTTATTACCTGCTATAGATATTAGTTATGAGTATGTTTTAAGTAGGTATTCAGGAGTTGGCGCTAGTATTAATGTCAACTTTCAAGATGAAGATTCTGACTTCAGGCAAGAATTTGCATTTACTACATATTATAGACAATACTTTTTTAATAAAAAGGATTATGGAGCCAGAGGATTTTTTGCCGAGGGTTTATTACAATATGCAAGTGGAGAAAATGGTAATTTCTTATTTGGAGATAATGGCCTTGACGAATCAGAAAGAGGGAATTGGAATAAATTTGGAGTTGGAGTTGCTATAGGTCAAAAATGGGTAAGCAGAAATGGTTTTGTGATAGAATTATCAGTAGGTGGTGGTCGTTATTTAGGTGGAGATGATGGTATATCTCCTGAAGGATTCTTTAGAGGTGGTCTATCTTTTGGATATCGTTTCTAAATATAAACCAAATACATAAAAAAAGGCTTGTATAATACAGGCCTCTTTTTTTATGTTCTCTAATGAACTCTTTTCTTATATTATAATATTGCAAGTGCTCCAGCTTCTGCAACCTCATGATCATTTTCTACTGTACTACCACTTACTCCTACTGCTCCAATAATAGTTCCATCTGCATCTTTTATAGGAACTCCTCCTGGGAATGTGATGAGTCCTTGATTTGAATGTTCTATATTATATAATGGTTGACCAGGTTGAGATAATTCTCCTATAACTCCTGTATTCATATCAAAGTAGCGCGCTGTTTTTGCTTTTTTAATAGAAATATCCAAAGAACCTAACCAAGCACCGTCCATACGTGCAAATGCCACTAGATTTGCACCAGCGTCTACTACTGCAATATTCATTTTTGTTTCTAACTTTACAGACGTAGTTTTTGCTATTTCAATAATTTTTTCTGCTTGTTTTAATGTAATATTCATAATATGTATTTTATTCTAATGTTGATTTTTGGAAGTAGTACGTATGAATATTAAATACTTACTGTAATAAGGTTAAATTATTATAAAAATCTACACCACTTTAGTATTAGGTCTTAAATTAGAATAGAAATTCCTTTTAATTATACCTTGATTTCATTTTCCAGATAAACAACTATATATGACTTGTGTAAAACCCGTACTTTACTTGCAAGTTTTCTATACATAAATCTTAATGCAAAAGCATTCAATTTGTGTACCTGAGCTATACCAACATGTATTTCATCGATAAAAACAAGTATTCTTAATTTTAAATAATCGGTAAACTACACAAAACAACGTCAAAAGTGTTAAAATTTAATGTATTTCACCGAAAAAAGGAATCACTTCATCGTATGAATCAAGAATCCATGTATATTAGTACCACCCAAATCAAACAACTCTATGAAAACAATTACTACTCTCGCATTAGCACTTTTCATTTCTTTCAGCACATTCGCTCAAGTTTCTACTTCAGAAAAACAAGCTTTAGTTGATATTTACACACAAACTAATGGTTCTTCTTGGACAAATTCTTGGGATATGGAACAATCTCCAGAATCTTGGAAAGGTGTTGTCGTACTTAATGATAAAGTAATTGCATTATCACTTACTGATAATAACTTAACTGGAGAGCTTCCAGAAAGCGTTGGGAACTTAACAAACTTAAAAGTACTTAACTTACACAAGAATAATATTACAGGAACAATTCCTGAGTCTATTACAAATATTAAAGGGTTAAAAGTATTAAACGTTTCTTTCAATAAACTAGAAGGAACACTTCCTGCAGATCTTACTGATTTAGCAAGTTTAGAATATTTAGATCTTTTCTTCAATAATCTTACAGGTGAATTACCACAAGATTTAGGGAATTTAAAGAACCTTAAAAGACTTAGCCTTTATAGCAATAACTTTGAAGGGCAACTTCCTGTTTCAATTGAAGAATTACAAAAAATACGTGATATTCAAATAAGTAGTAATAACTTCAGTGGTGAATTACCAATAGGTATTGCTTCTTTAAACTCTCTTAAAAGATTAAGCATTTTTGACAATGATTTTTCTGGAGAATTTCCTGAAGTAATTAATACACTTGATCTACAAGAGCTAGCGTACCAAAACAACAAATTTAAAACAACTACACTAATAGCGATTAGTGATAAATAATACATCCACATATTAGTATATAACTAGTATATTTTACCCCAAATCTTTTTAGATTTAGTTAAGAGCCTCCGTTGGAGGCTTTTTACATATAGCAAATTATTATATTTCTAAGCTACCCTTACCTTTTCTTATAAGAGTTGGTTCTTCCTGAGTAAGGTCTATAACTGTAGAAGGTACATTATCACCATACCCCCCATCTACGACAACATCAACAAGGCCTTGCCATTTTTCATATATAAGCTCTGGATCTGTCATATATTCTATTACCTCATCTTCATCATATATAGATGTAGAAACAATAGGGTTTCCTAATTCTGATATAATAGCGTTTGTTATTGTATTATCTGGAACTCTAATTCCAACTTCTTTTTTCTTTTTAAAAACAGTTGGTAAGTTATTATTTCCGGGTAATATAAATGTATATGGACCTGGCAATGCTCTTTTAAGTAACTTAAATGTAGCAGTATCTATTTGCTTTACATAATCAGATAGGTTACTTAAATCTTTACACACAAAAGAGAAATTTGCTTTAGCTAGTTTTACTCCTTTTATTTTAGCAACACGTTCCAAAGCTCTATTGTTAGTAATATCACACCCTAATGCGTATACCGTGTCACTTGGATATATAATCAATCCTCCAGCACGTACTATAGATACAACTCGTTGTACATCCTTAGGGTTTGGGTTATCATTATACAATTTAATAAACTCTGTCATATATGATAAGATATTTGTAATCTATCAGTTACAAAATTACAAAAACCTATACGCTTTAAACGTACATAGTCATGAAGAAGTTTATACTGAATGCTATTGAAATGAAAATACACATATAACCTTTCTTTCATATAGAGTTACAATTATTATTACTAAAAATTAATTTAAAAATTATATATAGTAGTTTCAGTAAAGGCATAATTATTGATATAATAAAAATCATATCAATTAAGATATACGGAATTCACTAAGATTAACGTTATATTAAAAAACAACCAATGAAATATCTTCACATATTTTTAATTACTATTGGATTTTCTATTGTACTTTCTAGCTGTTCATCATCAGATGAAGAGATCATAACAGATGATACGACAATCATTGAGGAATCTGCATTAGAAGCGCTAGTATTAAATGATGTTTCATATGGAGATGATCCACAGCAAGTATATGATCTTTATTTACCTGCGGGAAGAAATATTGAAAAAACAAAGGTAATTGTTCTTGTACACGGAGGAGGCTGGATTTCTGGAGATAAAAGTAATATGGCGGCATCAGTCGCCTTTGTTCAAGCTTTTCATCCAGATTACGCAATTGTAAATATGAATTATGTTTTAGCTTCCTTACCTAATACGCCTGCATTTCCTAATCAATATATAGATATACAAACTGTTATCAATCAAATTACTGAACAACGTGAACAATTACAGATTAT
Organism: uncultured Flavobacteriaceae bacterium; assembly: GCA_964474345.1. Taxonomy (GTDB): domain Bacteria; phylum Bacteroidota; class Bacteroidia; order Flavobacteriales; family Flavobacteriaceae; genus Dokdonia. The sequence goes on along the minus strand of CAYYSK010000009.1, from coordinate 8,597 downwards.
TCCTGAATTTGGAATGATAGGCGCAAGTTCAGGAGCACATCTTGCCATGATGTATGATTATGTATACGATACTAGTGACCAAGTAAAATTTGTTATTAACATTGTAGGACCAAGTGATTTTACAGATCCTTTTTTTGCAGAAGATCCTAATTTCACCATTGCATTAAGTTTATTTGTAGACGAAGATCAGTTTCCTGCAGGTACAGATTATGCAGTAGCAAATAGTCCAGCTTTACAGGTAACTACAAGTAGTAGTCCTACCCTACTTTTTTATGGAAATCAAGACCCATTAGTACCACTTACTAACGGAATGCAATTAGATAGCAACTTAAATGCATCCAATATCCCTCATTTATTTACAATATATCAAGGAGGGCATGGTGATGATTGGAGTGAGGCAAGTACATTAGATTTAACTCAAAAATCTAGTGAGTATATCAATACATATCTTCCTATATCTAATGAATAACATCAAATAAAACAGGAAGTCATATAACTAATACCTTTTCTGATGTAAATTTCCTCATATAAAAAACTTCTTTTTGTTTGATACTTCAACATAAAAACAAAACGTAACTAAGGCTATGTTTCGATTTTCTTTTTCGTCTAAAACAAAAATCTAGTATTTTCTCTTAGTGTAAATTTACATCAGAAAAGGTATAAACTACTTTCGACTGAAAACCGAAGGATTTAATTTCGTTTGAAGGTGACTAAAGATGTACAAATCAAATTAGCTAACTACTAAAAGTAATAGTTAAACATTTTGAAAAACACTAAAGTCGAGGGGTTTTCTCCCCGAATTAGAAATTAAATTTATGTTTTATTTTGTATAATTTTAAGTTTAGCAAAACGTAGTAAAAGCTTTTTAATCCCGCCATTTTCAAAGTTTATTTCAGCTTTTTGATCTTGACCTTTACCTTCTATTCGAGCTACGATACCACGCCCAAAACGTATATGTTCTACAATAGTTCCTGCCGCAAGTTCTCCTACAACACTAGATGTACGTTGATCAGAACTCGCTGGTTTTATCTTTCTAAGTTTACGCAATTGATCTTGCGTAGGTGTACCTACACTTGGTGGCCTCCCGCTTACGGGTTTCTTTAAACGCAATTTACTTTTATCTACATCGCCAAAAATATCAGTATCCATCAATGGTTTATATCGATAGCTTTGCATAGGTGTTTGATAATCTAAATACGTATCATCTATTTCTTCTATAAAACGACTAGGCTCTGCGTCTACTAATTTTCCCCAACGATACCTAGACTCGGTATAGGTGAGATATGCTTGTTTCTCAGCTCGGGTCAATGCTACATAAAAAAGACGTCGTTCCTCTTCCAGTTCGCTACGGGTATTCATACTCATTGCACTTGGGAAAAGATCTTCCTCCATCCCAACGATATATACAAACGGGAATTCTAATCCTTTTGCTAAGTGAAGTGTCATCATGGAAATAGAGCCAGTTGTAACATTATCATTATCCATATCTGTAGCAAGCGCCACATCTTCCAAAAATTCAGCAAGAGCTCCTGTTGTATCTGCCAGTTGTCTTTGTTCTTCTACAAAATCACGCATCCCATTAAGAAGTTCTTCTATATTTTCTATACGAGCAATACCTTCTGGAGTACCATCTTTTTTAAGTTCTTGTACAAGTCCCGTTTTCTTAGTAACAGTTTCTGCGACTTCAAATGCATTGCTTCCTTCATTAAGAATTTGAAAGCTTTTGATCATCGTTACAAAATTAGATAGCTTTGTTTGTGTTCCTCGATTGATATTCATAGAACCGCCTAGTTGTTCTATCTTTTCCATCACTTCAAAAATCGAGCGTTCATAATGCTTTGCCGCAACGACCAATTTATCTATGGTTGTACTACCTATTCCACGTGCAGGATAATTTACTACACGCTTCAATGCTTCTTCATCTTTAGGATTAATAATGATGCGTAGGTATGCTAATACATCTTTGATTTCTTTACGTTGATAAAAAGAAAGACCTCCGTATATACGATACGGAATATCACGTTTACGTAAAGCATCTTCCATCGCACGGGATTGTGCATTGGTACGGTATAAGATTGCAAAATCACCATTCATTAGTTGATGATTCATTCGGTTTTCAAAAATATTAGATGCTACATAACGTCCTTCTTCCCCATCGTTTATAGAACGATGCACCACAATCTTCCCACCTTCATCATTAGATGTCCAAACCGTCTTATCAAGGCGCGTTTTATTTTTCTCTATTACAGAGTTTGCTGCTTCTACAATGTTTTTTGTAGAACGATAATTTTGCTCCAGACGATACATTGCCACATTATCATAATCCTTCTGAAAATTTAAAATATTATTGATATTTGCACCTCTAAAAGCATAAATACTCTGGGAATCATCTCCTACTACACAAATATTCTGGAAACGGTCTGACAGTGCTTTTACAATTAAATACTGACTATGATTTGTATCTTGATACTCATCTACCAGAATATATTGGAAACGATTTTGATACTTAGCAAGTACTTCTGGGAAACGATTTAAAAGTTCATTAGTTCGTAATAACAGGTCGTCAAAATCCATTGCTCCTGCTTTAAAACAACGATCTACATACTCTTTATAAATTTCTCCCATACGAGGCCGCTTTGCCATCGCATCTGCTTCTACAAGGTCAGGATCATTAAAATAAGCACGTACTGTAATCAGACTATTTTTAAAAGAAGATATTCGGTTTTGTACCTGTTTGTATTTATAAATATCCTTATCTAGTTGCATTTCTTTGATAATCGCGCTTATCAATCGCTGAGAGTCTTGGGTATCATATATTGTAAAATTAGATGGATACCCCAATTTATCTGCCTCAAAACGCAAGATCTTTGCAAAAATCGAATGAAATGTCCCCATCCATAGATTTTTGGCTTCACTATTCCCCACAATACCTGCAATACGTTTTTTCATCTCACGTGCTGCTTTATTGGTAAACGTAAGTGATAGAATATTGAAGGCATCTACACCTTGACTCATCAAATACGCAATACGCATGGTAAGCACACGTGTCTTTCCAGATCCCGCTCCTGCAATCACAATAAGTGCACCATCTTTATGTAAAGTGGGTGCACGCTGGGCGTCATTTAAGCCCTCAATATATACTTCTAGTTTAGAATCCATAGCTATATGCCAAAGTACGATATGAAGTCCGATTTCAAAACCAATAGTACTCGTTTTTATATTGATTTTTCAACAACTTTTAAAAAAAGGAAAAGAACATAGAGTATAGAGAAAATACATTTCTATTTCGTGAGTTAAGGAAAATAGAGTAATACTCTAAAATAGAACACTAATCTATTCATGGATCAAGACTTCGATTCTATTTTCTTTCTGCCTTTCGGCAAAAGTTAACTGTACAATATCCAAAGCTTTAAGTTCTGATTTTGATTCTCTTATATCCTGATTCCTAATTACAATAACTTCTCTATACTCTATATTTTCTTTTTTGAGCCCAAAAAATTATAAAGTATCTTCACCCATAAGAATTATCATATGAAGAAATTAGTATTTACTTTTTGTGTATTCGCTTTCGCGAAAGCGTACACACAACAATCCAATTCGCAATCAGGAAATGTAATTCCTGAATTTGGAAAAACATATGAAATTTCAAACCCTGACTTTAAAACCAATACAGGTTTGGTATTTAAAGCTATTTTTGATGTCGCCAAAGCTCCTGAAGATCCTAGTAAACGGAATCCATATATCGAGACCATTGCGCGTTTTCTGAATATGCATGAAAGAGCTGGAGTTCCCGTAAAGAATCTTCACATACGTATGGCGATGCACGGACAAGCATCATATGGTTTGCTTAAAAATGAAGCATATAAAATCAAATTTGGTGTTGATAATCCAAATATTAAACTTCTTAAAGCTATTGATAAGGCAGGTGTCGAGATTATTTTGTGTGGGCAAACCGCTGGCGCACGTAATATTACTAAAGAACGACGATTACCACTCACTCAAATAGCGCTTTCTGCTATGACAATTCTCATTCAGTCACAAGAAGAAGGATATCGTATGATTGCTTTTTAATTATTTAATTACATTTATAAAAAAATAATTCAATAAGATTTCCGACGGAATTTATGCTGAGCATAATCGAAGTACGGGAATGAAAATTATTACTATGAAAAAATACGTATTACCACTATTTCTACTTCTTGTAGGAACGACATTTGCACAAACAAGTTTTGATAAAGATATCGAGGCTGTAAAAGATAAAGTCATCGAATGGCGTCGTGATTTTCACGAGAATCCAGAACTTGGAAATCGTGAGTTTAAAACAGCTGAAAAAATAGCAAAACATCTAACTTCTCTTGGTATTGAAGTGCAAACTGGCGTAGCCAAAACAGGAGTTGTAGGTGTTCTTAAAGGGTCTCAATCTGGAAAAGTAATAGCATTACGTGCAGATATTGATGCACTACCAGTAACTGAGCGTAATGATCTTACGTTTAAATCTGAAGTAAAAACCACTTTTTTAGGAGCAGAAACAGGTGTGATGCATGCTTGTGGACACGATACACATACTGCCATCCTTATGGGAGTAGCAGAAGTATTATCTAAGAATAGAGATAAAATAAAAGGGTCTGTAAAGTTTATCTTTCAACCGTCTGAAGAAGGACCACCACCTGGTGAAGAAGGAGGTGCAAAATTGATGGTAAAAGAAGGTGTTCTTGAAAATCCAAAAGTAGATGCTATTTTTGGATTACATATCAACAGTGGCACTCCTGTAAATACAATACGTTATAAGCCAGGAGGCACTATGGCTGCTACAGAGCGTTTTGTAGTAAATGTAAAAGGGAAACAAACCCATGGGAGTCAACCTTGGTCTGGCGTCGATCCTATTTATATTTCGGCTAAGATTATTGATGGTTTCCAAAGTATCATATCAAGAGAAAGTAAATTAACTGATGAAGCAGCAGTAATTACGATTGGAAAAATCGCTTCAGGATTGCGTTTTAATATTATTCCTGAAAGTGCTGAGATGATTGGTACCGTACGTACACTTGATCCTGATATGCGTGAAAAAATTATACGCCGTATGACCGAAATGGCACGAGATATTGCCAAAGCTTACGGTGGTGAAGCAACCATAGACTGGCAAAATATGACCGTTGTTACCTATAATGATCTAGCATTGACAGATCAAATGCTTCCTACCCTGCGTAAAGTTGGAGGTTCTGAAAATATCCAATTACAAAAAGCAGTAACAGGTGGTGAAGATTTTTCTTTCTTCCAAGAAAAAGTACCAGGTTTCTATTTCTTCTTAGGAGGGATGACACCTGGAAACACTGAAGCATTCCCACATCACACTCCCGATTTCATCATAGACGAATCTGGCTTCCAACTGGGTGTTAAAGCATTAAGTCAGATGAGTATTGATTACTTGAACGGGAAATAATTCTATTTAAACTATAAGTTGGTACGGGTGGTTGTTTTATAAATTGCGTAATTTTTCCTTTACGTAATTTATAAAACTTTCCGTGCTACTCATATTGTCAGATGAGTATTGACTATTTAAATGGGAAATAAGGATACGGTGATTTCGATATACTTCGCTCGAAGCGAAACACTCAATCACCTATAGTTAGTACTAATAGAGCGAGTGGTTGTTTTCTGTTTTTTATAAACTGCGGAGCATAAAAAAGAGAAAACTTTCCGTGCCACTCTTATGCCAGATGCGTATCTGATTACTTGAACGGAAAGTAAGTAAACTTGTTCTTAATGGATTGGGTGGTTTTTAAAAGAGATCGTATTGAAAAAATGCGATCCCTTTTAAAATTTCTGTACTGGCCCACTATTTGATAATTTCGATACACTTTACCTACTTTGAAGTACGCAATCATCTAGATTTAGTATGTTAGACTAAGAATGAGCAGCTTAAGTTTCTATACTTTCTTTATTACTAATTATGTAAACAATAAATTAAAAATCCCTAATAACCAGTATACTACATTTCAAAATTACTACGTATTATAGGTTTTTATTATTTGTTTACAATTAAAATAGAGGATAATGGATTTTACAGATTTCACACAGTTACTTTTAGATAATACCGTATGGTTTTTTATTGGTCTTATATTCTATTATATATTAAGTTTTTTTAAAGTACATCTACTCTGGAAAATCCAATCCCGAGTTTGGAGTAATCAATTTGAAAAAAATATCTTTAAAGGGTATTTTCCATATGCGTTAAAATCATTTTTTACAGATATTGTATTACATAAAATGACATTTACGTACATTTTTAAATACAATAAAGAAAAATTCCCTCTTGAAGATATAGACAAAACAAAAGGAATTAAAAAAGGGATTTCTATATTAGAAAGTCTAACCTTATTTTTAAAACCTTTCTTATTTTTTGCACTTGTATTTGCAGTACTTCGCTTCTGGATTGCTAAAAGATTTCTTTATGATGAACTCACAATTACTTTAGGTGGAATTCAAAAATTAATAAACATCTTAGATAGTCTTACTATCACCAAATTTCTAAATAAACATAAGGCGCTCGTCTTTCTTATTTTGGGGTGTATTACCGTTTGTGTCCCATACATATATACCAGAGATTCATTACGAAAAAAATTCAAAAAAGGATTAAAGTATGTTATAGTTAGTATCGCAATTCTTATCCACGTATCCTTCTTTGGAACCTTAACGGGTAAGACTACGTCACAAAAAACAGAAGAATTATCTTCGTTAGCATTAGAAATAACTGATATCCATGATAAAATTTACAGGGATCTTTTTATAGAAATTCTACCCGCGGAAATAGAAACTGCATTAAAAGAAGAAGAAACTTTATATAATGAGCTTTATAAAACCTTTGAAAAAAAGGTCGAAAAAATTTCAAACGAAAAAAACAGAGACACTGAAATTCAAACGCAATTAATACAAAAATTGTCATCTAAATTAAAAGATTTAAAGAAATTTACATTTAACGTAGAAGATTTTAATACAAGTGATCAAAAAACATATAAAAAAAATAAGAGGAGACCAAAAAGCAATTATACTTTTTATGATGACCTAAAAAATGAAAAGACATATGCTTCTTACAATAAATATCAAGACTATATAGGTTCTAAAGAAAAATGGAATAAAAAAAGAGGAACTACAATAAGAAGGGATATAAAAAGTATTATAACCACTCCAACAAAAAACTCTTTTAAAGATAAACTAAAAGAAATAGCAGGTCATATTGTTGATTATGGATATGAAATCACAAGTTCTATATTCTTTGAAGAGTTGGATATATCATCTCAAAAAACATTAAAAAAGATAATAAGCATTGTAACTAAGGAAAATCTTTTAACTAAGATAAATGATAAGATTGCTCGTAGTATAGATAAAATCTCATCATCAAAACTGGTTAAAGAAATTCTACAAACAAATACAAACACATACACTTATTCTAAAGAAAGTATTAAAGAATTAAAGAAAGAAAGTCTCACGTATTATAATAGTGAAGTCAATAAAGCGCAAAAAAAACAAAATACTATTAACAGAAAAAAACAAGAAGCAATTAATAGGAAAAAACTCTTAACTGAGTTAGATGAAAAAATTTATAGCGAAGTAAATAATATGATTAATAGCTTTGATATGGTTAAAAACATAACTACAAATGAGTACACACAATACAAAATGGATATTGTAAATGCTTATAAGAAAGATTTAAATTTAAAAAACGTAACTGCTCAACAAATTAGTCAAATTCTTACAGCGACTACTGAGATGCAACTTAAAATTAAACAGCTTTTTAATCCAAGTAATTCAACTATTCGTGTTACTCATCCTGGCCCTGTTGAAACATGTCCTATTTGTGCATTCAATTTGATCAAGGGTGCTTTTTAATAATGGTATACATCTATTGTGATCTTTTACATATAATTAAATCACCTTAAATATTAAATAGCGTTGGTGTGTATTTAAATCACTTAGTAGATTTTTCATACATTAGTAACTCTTCAAAAGCTTCTACTATGGACAAAGCACTACAAACGATGATTACTAATATGCCTGAAAAAACAGGAAAATCATTAGAGCAATGGAAAGCATTACTTAAAACGACACCGTTTAATAAACATTCTGAAGCTGTCAATTTTTTAAAGAAAGAACACCAAGTAACACATGGTTTTGCCAATACCATTGTCACCTTATCAAAAGAAGAAAATCATACTCCTACAGATCTTGTAGATACACAATACAAAGGAAAAGAAAGTCTATTTCCTATCTATGAACAATTACTTAAAGTTGTTAAAGATTTTGGAGAAGATGTAGTCATCACACCAAAAAAAACAACAGTAAGTATCATTCGAAAAAAACAGTTTGCATTGATCAAGCCTGCTACTAAAACCCGTATTGATCTTGGTTTGAAATTAAAAGATGTCCCCACAACAGAGCGTCTTGAAAATTCTGGTCCTTTTGGAACCATGTGTACGCATCGGATAAAAATTTCTAGTAAAGGTGAGATAGATGCAGAGCTCATCACCTGGTTACAAGAAGCTTACCAGAAGGCTAATTAACCTGTAGATACTATTGAATTCTCCTTATTTTAAGGTTTT
>CAYYSK010000008.1:12266-34364 GCA_964474345.1 uncultured Flavobacteriaceae bacterium | reverse complement strand
AGTTTAGACATCCAGAATTACTTTACGCCCTATTCTTACTAATCATTCCAATACTTGTTCACTTATTTCAGCTTCGTAAATTCCAAAAAGAAGACTTTACAAATGTTGCATTTCTTAAACAAATAAGTATTCAAACTCGAAAAAGTAATACCATTAAAAAATGGCTCGTATTACTCACACGACTTGCAGCTATTGCTATGATCGTACTTGCATTTGCACAGCCCTTTTTTACTCAAAGTGATAGTGCCACTAAAGAAAAAGAAACTGTTATTTATCTAGATAATTCGTTTAGTATGCAAGCAAAAGGAGCTTCTGGGCAACTTTTTAGGCAAGCATTACAAGATCTTATTACAAATATCCCTGAAGAAGAAACGTTCACCTTACTTACAAATACAGAAACATACAAAGATATTTCTATTAAAAATGCAAGAAATAGTCTTTTACAATTATCGTATACTTCTGAGCAATTAACTGCTGGAGCGATTTCTCTAAAAGCTCAGAAAGAATTTTCATCAAATCCAGCTACTGAAAAACGTTTAATTGTTATTTCTGATTTTCAAGACAAAGGAGAAAAACAAGGATTAGATATAGATAATGTCTCATTACATTATGTACAATTACGCCCTGTAATCGAAAATAACATTGCTATAGACTCTGTATATGCGATACGTTCTGAGACTAACAAATTAAAATTAATCACAGAACTTTCTACACAAGAACGTAGAGAAACAAATATTCCTATTTCTCTTTATAATGGAGAACAACTTATTGCTAAAGCGACTGCTTCTTTTAATGAAACTATAGAAACACAAGTTGAGTTTACAATCGACAATCAAAGAGATTTCAAAGGGAGAATAACAATAGATGACCCACTATTGGCTTTTGATAATACTTTGTATTTTAATAATAATACAGCAAAGACGATCAAAGTATTATCTATTAATGAAGGAGATCAAGAGTTTTTATCTCGTATATATACAACTCCAGAGTTTGCATATACAGCAGCAGATATTAACTCATTAGATTATAGCAAAATCCCAGATTATAACTTTATTATTATAAATGAGGTAAAAGCACCTTCTCAAGCATTAACAAATGCGCTTGCTACTTTTGTTACTAATGGAGGTAGTGTTTTATGTATTCTGAACGAAGAGGGAGAAAAGTCTAATTATAATACGTTACTTTCTAAATTAGGAGGTATTCAAGTAGGGAATCTATATACTGAAAATAGATTGATTACTGCTATTAATTATGATCATCCGTTATATACCAATGTGTTTGATAATCGTATTAAAAACTTTCAATATCCATCTGTGAGTTCTAGTTTTGCGCTACTTAATGGAGAATCAATCTTACGTTTTGAAGATGGAAGCCCATTTATTACAGGAAAAGATAAAATATTTGCAATTGCAGGTGGATTACATACTTCAAATTCTAATTTTAAAAATTCACCGCTTATCGTTCCTACATTATATAATATGGCAAAACAAAGTCTTGCATTACCTAGGTTATATGTTACTAATAGTATATCAAATACATATGACATACCTGCTATATTACAAGAGGATGAAATTTTATCATTAGCAAACATAGAAACACCAGATAAAACACAAATTCCATTGCAACGTACTTTTGGCAATAAAGTGACTATTACTACTCAAGAACAGCCAGAGAAAGCAGGTATATATAATATACGCACTAAGGATAGTATCCTCCAACAAGTAAGTTATAACTATAATAGAGAAGAGAGCGTCTTACGATATCAAAAGTTAGAGGCTAAAGAAGGAATAAGTTACCATTCTTCTGTTGTTACATTATTTGATACTCTTAAAGAAGCAAACAACATTCAATCACTTTGGAAATGGTTTGTTATTTTTGCGCTGTTATTCCTAGTATTGGAAATGCTCATCTTAAAATTCTTTACATGAACGCACTTATAAAAGCGGCTACAATTATTGATAGTAAAAGTTCACATCAGGGAACTACTGTTGATATTCGTATCAAGGATGGAAATATTGTTCAAATTGCTAAAAAACTATCTTCAGAAAAAGGGGAACAACTTATAAAAAAAGATCATTTATGTGTCTCGCAAGGTTGGTTTGATAGTAGTGTGAGTATGGGACAACCTGGATTTGAAGAAAGAGAGACGATTGCAAATGGTCTTACTGTTGCTGCAAAAAGTGGATTTACAGGTGTTGCATTAAATCCAAATACTTATCCTATTTTGGATACGAGTTCAGATATTACTTTTGTGCGCAATATGGGAGAAGATCAGGCAAGTCGTTTATTTCCTATAGGTGCGCTTACACGAAATAGTGAGGGTGTTGATCTTGCCGAGTTATATGATATGCAGCAAGCAGGAGCCATTGCATTTGGAGATTACCAACGTGCCATTACCAATCCTAATCTTTTAAAAATTGCTTTACAATATACTCAAGGATTTAATGGCCTTGTTCTTTCTTTCCCTCAAGAAAATAAGATTTCTGGTGTAGGAAAAATGAATGAAGGTATTATCAGTACACGTATTGGTCTTAAAGGGATTCCGTCAATTGCAGAAAGTTTACAAATAGCCAGAGACTTACATATTTTAGAATACTCAGGAGGTAAGCTTCATATTCCTACAATCTCTACAGCAGCGTCTGTATCACTTATTAAAGAAGCTAAAGATAAAGGGCTTGATGTGAGTTGTAGTGTTGCAATTCATAATTTATTTTTTACAGATAAAGCATTATTAGATTTCAATACAAATTATAAAGTACTTCCACCACTTAGAGCTCAAGAAGATGTCACAGCACTTATTACAGGTATTAAAGATGGAACCATCGATATGGTGACAAGTGATCATAATCCATTAGATATAGAACGCAAACAAGTTGAGTTTGATAACGCGTCCTTTGGTACTATCTCCCAAGAGGCTACTTTTGGAGCATTACTTACACTCGTAAGTGAGAAAAAAGCGATACAGCTTCTAACAAACGGCCGTTCCCGTTTTACACAAACCTCCTTCCCTATAGAAAAAGGGGCTGAAGCAAATCTCTCATTGTTTACAACAAAAGGTAGTTATACGTATAGCGAAAGTAATATACTCTCAAAATCGAAAAACGCAAGTTTTCTAGGAGTTAAACTAAAAGGGCACGTATTTGGAGTGATTGCAAATCAAAAAATTGAGCTTACATAAATTATGGATCAAAATACCATTTTTGAAGGAAAAACAGCAGCTGTATGGAGTTACTTTTCTATTTTAGGACTTCTTATTGCTTTTTCTATAAACAGTACACCTAAAAACTCTTTTGCATCATTTCATATAAGACAGTCATTAGGTCTTACACTGTTATTTATCTTATTGACATTACCGCTTGGCTTTTTCGATTCTTGGTTTGTAAGTGGTCCTTTTTTAATTACTTTTTTTGTGTTATGGTTATACGGGATTATCTCCGCTTTTCAAGGTCACATACGTCCTATTCCTTTAGTAGGTGATCTAATTCAAAAAGTATTTTCTTCAATGCTATAACACATGAAATAATATGTAAATGCGTAACATTTTTATGTAACTTACGTCATATCAAACACAACCTAATAATACGTCAAACTATGACAATACCAACCTCTGAAGGAAAAACAACTGCTATTATTTCTTATATATGGTTTATAGGTCTCATTATAGCCGTTATCATGAATTCAAAAAAAGATGATTTTGCATCCTATCATATTCGAAATATGATAGGACTATTATTATTTAGCATTGCAACTGCAATTTTAGATAAGATTGGTCTCCCAGGTATCATAACGACTCCTGTACATATTATTTTATTTGTTTTATGGGTTCTTGGATTTATAGGAGCCATACAAGGAGAGAAAAAAGAAATTCCAGTCATAGGAAAATTATTTCAAGATTGGTTTAAAAGCATCTAATTCTTTCTATTTTTACACTATAAAATACCTAAAAGGTGCCACTTACAGTGGTACTTTTTAGTATACATATACTATTATGAACACACTTTCTTTAGAACATATCATCCAGAAACCCACAAAAATTGGGAATAACAAAGCACCACTTCTACTTTTATTACACGGATATGGAAGTGACGAGAATGATCTTTTTAGTTTTGCTTCAGAATTACCTGAAGAATATTTTATTATCTCAGCAAGAGCCCCTATTGCTATGCAACCTTATGGAAATGCATGGTATGCAATAACGATAGATCATAATGGCGTAAAAACATCTGATAATGAAGGTGCTAAAAAATCTAGAGATTTAATTTCTAAGTTTATCACAGAGGCTATAAACACTTACGATCTTGATCCTTTTAATGTGACTTTACTCGGCTTCAGTCAAGGAACTATTTTGAGTTATGCAGTTGCTTTAAGTTATCCAGAAAAGGTAAAGAATGTAATTGGACTAAGTGGTTATATCAATGAAGACATTATTGATGTACAATCTAATGCGGCTTATTCTCATCTCAATATTTATAATTCTCATGGTACCGTAGATCAAGTAATTCCTATAGATGCAGCACGCAAAACACCTGATTATTTAAGTAAATTAAGTATAGAAAGTACATTAAATGAATTTCCAGTAGGCCATGGAGTACATCCTACTAATTTTTACGAGTTTAAAGAATGGTTAATAAAACGATAAACTTCCTTTATAATAATTACAAATCTTATTGAAAATAATAAACCGTGATGTAATAGATTTTCTAATGCAGAATTCGGGTTTAATTATTCTCATAATGAATAAAAAGAAAATCAGTCTTAATAGATATAAGACTCTTCCTAGTGTATTAATTTTATATAATATACTAGCATTTATCATTGGTGTTTTGATTACCATATATCTAACCTATACAAAGAGTTAACTCAGAAACTTAAACATATAATACCTTATTTAAATTATAAGGGTATTTCTTACGCTTTCGCGAAAGCGTAAAAAGGTAAAATCGATTACCTACTAGGAACTAAAAAAGAAAATAGTACCTTTCTCTTTATATTATCTCACATATGGCAAAATTAAAAAGAGAGGATATCTATATAATCAGTCGCTATAGTAACTGGTCAGAAAAAGGGGTTAAAACGGCTCTTCAAAAAAACGTATATACTAATGCGGAAACTTGGCACACATTCTTACGGTTATTTTTTATAAGCTTAGGGGTCGGGTTTACAGTTGCTGGAATATTATTTTTCTTTGCTTATAATTGGGCTGATCTACACAAATTTATCAAAATAGGACTGATAGAGGGACTGATTGTTGTAATGACACTGGTTATTGTGTTTTCTAAATTAAAACCCGACATCAAGAATATCTTACTTACAGGGACTTCTATTCTTATAGGGGTTTTATTTGCTGTTTTTGGACAAATATATCAAACTGGCGCCAATGCATATGATCTGTTTTTAGGATGGACATTAGCGATTACTATTTGGGCTATCATTGCTAATTATGGACCGTTATGGTTTGTATATCTACTCTTAATAAATACTACTATTTTTTTATATGCAAAACAAGTTGCCCACGATTGGTCATTTATTTTTACTTGCACATTGCTTGCTATTGTTAACACCATAAGTTTTACTTCATTTCTAGTATGTTCAAAATTATCTACTATGTATAAAACTTCTACATGGTTACTATATGTACTTATATTGGCCGCTGTTTCTTTTGCTACTTTGGGAATTATGAATGGTATTTTTGAACGTACAAAAGACACGTACGACTTTGCTTTTTTTGTCTTATTTACCTTTACTGCTATTGCATATACAATAGGTATTTATTATGGACAAAAACAAAGAAATGCTTTTTATCTATCAGTGATTCCTTTGAGTATCATCATTATTGTGTCCACTGCTATTATAGAGATTACCGAGGGAGATGGTGGCATATTTCTATTCTTAAGTTTGTTTATTATAGGTAGTATTACTCTTGTGATTAAGAATTTAATGAATCTTCAAAAAAAGAAAACTGATGCCTAAAGAAGAGTATATAGAAGAGCTTATCGCATCCATACAACAATCTGAAGGAGGTTATTTTCAAGCAGATAAACAGATTATTACTCAAGCATATATAAAAGAAGAAGAAAACAAATCGGGATTAGCAATTAAAGTATTGGCCATTTTTGGTGGGTTTTTAGCAAGTCTTGCTTTTATAGGGTTTCTATTTATTACAGGAATTCTCAAATCAGGAATTGGTCTTATTGTTTTTGGAATTTTACTTTTAGGAATTGCGGTCGGAGTAAGTAAAATCTATGATAAAACGTTACATACAACAGCAAGTATCGCTATGTATCTTATAGGTATATTGCTTATTAACCTAGGTTGTGCTGAGCTTAATCTAGACGTCAATATAATTGCTCTTATCACTTTTGGTATCGGATTACTTACACTTGTTATTAATCAAACGCTTATCATATCTTTTGTAAGTATTATTATTTCTAGTATTTCTCTTCTTGTCTTAATTTTATCAAATGACTATCATTTCTGGATACATATTTATACAGTAGCGATGACTATTATCTTTACGTATATGATACTTTACGAAGCTAAAATGATTATTTCAAGCATACAATTATCCAAACTCTATATTCCTATTCGGATTGGATTATTATTCTCTGTACTCTTTGGACTCATTGCTATAGGAAAAAAGGGATTAACAAATGTATCTTCTGATAGTATATGGATATCTTCTATTCCGTTATTTATCATTGTATTATATGTTGTATATAATATCTTACAGCACCTTAATATTAAAGATCAAAAAAAGAAAACTATTATCTATATATTGAGTATCTTAATGCTACTCGCTACTGTTTTTGCTCCTTCTATTCTAGGAGCGCTTCTGATCATTCTTTTATGCTTTCTTGTACGCTATATTACAGGAGTAGTAATTGGAATCATAGCTCTTATATATTTTGTATCTCAATACTATTATGACCTAAACTATACCTTACTGGCAAAGTCAGCTATTTTATTTGTATCTGGTGTTCTATTCTTAGTTTTTCATCTATTCATTCGTAAAAAAAATAATGACTATGAAGAAGTATAAATGGGTGATCATTCTTATTAATTTAATAATCGTCTTAGCACTATTTCATATTTCTACGGCAAAAAAAGAGACGTTGTTATCTGATGGTACATTAGTGTTGTTAGAGCTTGCTCCTGTAGATCCTAGGTCCTTAATTCAAGGCGATTATATGGAATTAAGTTATGCGATTGCTAGAGATAGATCATCTAACACGACTGTCAAACGCGGTTATATCGTTATTACTATAGATGATAAAGGCATTGCTCAAAGAGTACGCTTACAACCCAATACAACTCCAAAAAATGAAGGTGAACACCTCATCAATTATACTCTTGGAGATTGGGATATGAATATAGGAGCTGAGTCTTTTTTCTTTCAAGAAGGAGAAAGTGAAAAATATGAAAAAGCTAAATATGGAGGTGTCAAAATAGACAATAAAGGTAATAGCTTATTAATTGGGTTATATGATGAAAAATTGAACTTCATTGAATATAAAAACAAATTCAAGTAAGAATTAGTTTCTACTCTCCTACTCTCTTTTTATTTTTAATCTTTACAAGTTGTTAATAAAACGTAACATTATATGTGCTTTATGAAAACCTAAAAAAGTGAAACGCAAATTTTTCTATAATTTGTGCTACGTATATTACAAATTCTAGAAAATAACTACTCGCTTCCAGTCGCTACATTTGTTATAAATATAAACATTGAAGAAGTTATTATTAAAATACAATTACCTATCCACTTGAATCACTTCCAAATTATCAATCTTTCCATCAGCTATAGTAAAACGTAGCATTGTACGTACTTTATGAAAACCGTGCTTTCCAATCGCTCCAGGATTCATGTGAAGTAATCCTAATTTTTTATCAGGCATTACTTTTAAAATATGACTATGGCCGCATATAAAAAGTTTAGGAGGATTTGATCGTATTTCTTCTCGTATTGCAGGAGAATAACGTCCAGGATAACCACCTATATGTGTAATCCAGACATCAACATCTTCACATATAAAACGGTTGTTTAAAGAGAATTCTTGTCGCGCCTTTGTATCATCTATATTGCCATACACAGCTCGTAAAGGCTTGATTTTTTTAAGAGCATCTGTAACTCGTAAATCACCTATATCTCCAGCATGCCAGACCTCATCGGCTTCTTGGACATGAGCAAGTATGTGATCATCTATATAACTATGGGTATCGCTAAGAAGGAGAATTTTTTTCAAAGTCAGTTTTTATAGATTATATATGTTGACATATAATTGATATCAACACTTTTTCGTTACGCTTTCGCGAAAGCGTATATTTGTTCAAAAATAATACACTTTGCGGTATTTTATACAACTATCTTATAATGGAACTCCCTATCACGGTTGGCAAAGGCAACCTAATGCGGTAACAGTCCAACAAACTATTGAGGAAGCGTTCTCTACAATTCTACGCACATCGATTACTATCATGGGAGCAGGAAGAACTGACACTGGAGTACACGCAAGTATGATGTATGCACATGTAGAGATTCCCAAGATAGAAAATGATGCTACATTTACTAAAAAAAATATAACTCAATTTATTTATAAACTTAATAGTTTTTTACCTGCTAGTATAGCTATTAAAGCGATTTTTCCAGTTAAAGAAGAGTCACATGCGCGCTTTGATGCAACCTATAGATCTTACCTTTATAGAATAAGCCCTACCAAGAATCCATTCACACAAGAGCGTGCATTTTATTATAAAACTCCTTTAGATATACAACGGATGCAAGAAACTTCAAACATCTTATTTGAATATACCAATTTTGAATGCTTTAGCAGGTCAAATACAGATGTCAACACGTATCTTTGTGATATTAAAACAGCCTCTTGGGTAGAAGTGGATGGAGAATACCATTTTACAATAACAGCAGATCGTTTTTTGCGTAATATGGTACGTGCAATTGTAGGAACAGTCTTAGAAATAGGACAAGGAAAACGTCCTATTTCATGGATGCATGAGGTTATAAAAGGAAAAGATAGAAGTTTAGCTGGAGCTTCTGCTCCTGCTCACGGTTTATATCTGACCGATATCGGATATCCAAAACATATATTTATAGATTAATGACTGGTACAAAAGGAAAAGCATTTGACACAAAACTCTTTAAAAGACTCTTGCAATATGCAAAGCCTTATAAAGGTCAATTGTATTTTGCTGGTATTGCTGCTGTATTACTATCTGTCTTTGCTGCATTGCGTCCTTATTTCATGAAGAACGCTATTGATATAGGAATTAATCAAAAAGATTCAGAGAACCTTATTTATTATATGGCATTAATGGGGGTAGTTCTTTTTGGGCAAGTCATATTCCAATTGTTGTTCATCTATTTTTCAAATTGGATTGGACAACAAGTGATACGTGATATACGTGTTACTCTTTTTAAGCATATGCTTCACTTTAAAATGCAATATTATGATACTTCTGCAATAGGAAGGTTAGTCACAAGAGCAGTCGGAGATATAGAAACTATTTCCAGTATTTTTAGCCAAGGCCTCTTTATGATTATTGCTGATCTTCTTAAAATGGGAGTTGTACTTGGATTTATGTTTTGGGAAAGTTGGAGACTTACTTTAATTGTTCTCGCTGTTTTTCCAGTTATTTTATATGCAACTCGTCTTTTTCAAAGAGCTATGAAAGTTGCTTTTGAGGAAGTACGTACTCAAGTTGCAAATCTGAATACATTTGTTCAAGAACGTGTAACAGGAATGAAGATTGTTCAAGTATTTAATCGTGAAGCTATAGAGCATAAAAAGTTTGCTACGATTAATAAAAAACATATGGATGCATGGAATAAAACAGTATGGTATAATTCTATATTTTTTCCTATTGCCGAAATGTGTACATCTATTACTATAGGGCTCATTGTATGGTATGGAGGATTACAAATAGCTGAATCTGAAGCTATCACTTTAGGTATAATCACTGCTTTTATAAGTTATATCCAAATGCTATTTACACCATTACGTCAAATAGCAGATAAGTTTAATACTTTACAAATGGGTATGGTCGCAGCAAATCGTGTTTTTGACATTTTAGATACTAATTCTATCATTACAGATAAAGGAACTCAAGAACTTCTTAAAGTGACAGGTAAAATTACATTTGACGATGTTCGTTTTAGTTATATTAAAAATGAGGAAGTTTTAAAAGGTGTTTCCTTCACTGCTCAACCAGGACAAACTATTGCTATAGTAGGATCAACTGGAGCTGGTAAATCTACTATTATTAACCTATTAAATCGATTTTATGAAATTGATAGTGGTACTATTTCTATAGATGATATATCTATAGCCGATATAAAACTAAGTCAATTAAGAAAAGAGATTGCAGTAGTATTACAAGACGTATTCCTTTTTGCTGATTCCATTCTTAATAATATCACACTCAATGACACTTCTATTTCTGAAGAAACTGTTATTACTTCGGCAAAAGAAATTGGTGTTCATAAATTCATATCTAGTCTTCCTGATGGATATCATTACAATGTAAAAGAACGTGGAGCTATGCTTTCAAGCGGACAACGACAGCTTATTGCTTTCTTAAGAGCTTATGTAAGTAATCCATCTATTCTTATTCTAGATGAAGCTACCTCCTCTGTAGATTCTCATAGCGAGCAATTAATTCAAAAAGCTATTAGTAAAATTACCAAAGGACGAACTTCTATTGTTATAGCACATCGTCTAGCGACTATCAAAAAAGCTGATCTTATTATGGTGATGGATAAAGGGCTAATTGTAGAAAAAGGAACCCATAAAGAATTACTTAAAAAAGAGAATGGATATTATCTCAATCTATATGAAGCTCAATTTACAGAAGCTGAAGAAGTCTTTTAACCCTAATTATTTTCTTTGAAACGATACGTTACCAATTCTATTTCTTCAGATTTACCTCTTAATTGTACTGATCCTATCTGTATTTTTTCCAAATGTTCAGGTAATTGATATACGATATCTGAAAAAACACTTGAGCATAATATGTCAACTTCATTCTCATTACACTTTGCTTGAATACGTGCTGTTGTATTAAGAACATCTCCAGAAAAAGCAATATCTCTCTTTATTTTACCTAACTCCCCGACCATGACAGAACCATAATGTATTCCCACTTTAAAAGTGGGTAAGTATCCATAGTTTTTCATATAATAAGATTCACGTTTTGTAACCTCATTTTGCATTTTATAAAAACATTGTAATGCATTTGCTTTACGAAGTCCGTTTTTCATCTTCCAAGTAAGCACAACTTCATCACCTACATATTGATATACTTCTCCTTGTGTTTGTTGTATTGCCGGAGCGATATCATTAAAAAAATCTTTAAGAAAATTAAAGTATTTCTGTTCTCCTAGAGCTTCTGCAATACCAGTAGCATTACGTATATCTGCAAACATAAAAATACGACGTTCTCTTTTAGGACTAAAATACTTTCCTTTGAGATAATCAGGAAAAACACCTGGTCCATACTTATCATTGATCATAAAAACGATAACAGTTCCTAATACTATAAACAACCAAATAATAAGGTTTTTTATAAATAACCATCCTCCAAAAAAAGTTTTAATAGCATCTATAACCTCTTGGCTATGGAAAGATTTCCCTAAAGAATCACTATAAAAATAAGCACTCCCTATTAAGCTAACAATAATGGCTACAAATACATAGGTAATGGCAATTACTATAAGTGCTTTCCCAAAAGCATATTTTCTAAGACTACGCTCCATAAAGTTAAGCGTAAGTGTCCCACCTATAAGTCCTGCTATTATAGAGGCTAATAGATTGGTCCTAAATGATATCGTAAAGTCATATCCTGATGTCAGTGCATCATAATCTAATAATGTCAAATACTCATAAAAAAACAACATATTAGAGATAAGTACCCAAGCAAATAATACCCAGAAAGCCCTTTTAGAATAATACCACAGTTTTTGTTTTGAGAAATTCATTGGTAATTGCTTTTTCGAAAGCATAGATTATCTAATACTATCTTTTACGGTTTTAATAACTTGTTGTATCGTATCAGTTGGTAAAGATTCTCTAATCGTTTTTAATGAATCTTGAATTGCTTTTTGAGCTTCTATTTGCTCTTTCATTGTTTTAAAAGCATCTAAATCATCTAAAGTGCCATTTTTTGCTAAAAAGAAAGTCCCTATTGCTACTATAATCCCAAAAGCCATCATTATAGCAAACATAATTAAAAAGAATAATCCTGTCTTTAAGACAGTGCTTTCTATACTAAGGTTATATAATCTTTTCAATACATAGGTTATATAGATAATCATAAATAAAGGAGAAATCAATCCATATACTTGATATATTGATTGATTCCAAATGAATAATAAGCCTATCATTACTGAAATAATAGCAATATGAGAATAACTATAAAGGTATATTACAAAGTGCTCGACTAAATTATACTTTTTGTAATTCCAAAATACAAGTCTAGAAATTAAAGCTAGTATAGGTATTGTTGTAAAATACACTAATGATTGATAATCCATCATACTTCGTACCCAACCACTAGTCATTGCTTTTTGAAGATCTGCTGTGGGGCCGTTGTAAAAATCTGTTTGGGCTTGTATCATATCTTCTAGAAACCAATTCTTTATGATAAAAGCTGAAAAACCAGCAAGAGTCAATGCTATTGCAAAGTAACTAAACGCTGAAAGGTATTTTTTACGCATACCTTGTAAATAACCTCCTATTACATCTTCAGGTTTTTTAAATAATCCTATAAAGGTTTTTAAAAAGGCATTTTCTATATTTAAGAAACGATCTACAAAGTCTTCAAATAGATTTCGCCAAGTAACACGATTATACATGCGTTTTCCTCCGCAATTAGAACAAAAGCGTTGATCTAATGTTAGAGGTTCCTCACAATTAATACAGGTATCTCTTACTTCAAGAAGTTCTTGTTTACGTTTTGTTACTTTTCCCATGGGAAGATGATGGTTTGATTGGTCAGTTTATAAGGGGCAATTTAAGATAATGTCTCTAGGTAGCAAAAAGTAATATTGTATCCTTTATCTTTCTTGTAAACTGTTTTATACTATCCAGACGGATACTATCTTTAACAGCTTTGGTTGTATTTCTTAATGTTTTCTGTTTATTTTCTATTTCCTTCAACTCTTCTATTAACGAATCAAAAAATCCAATTTTATAAAAAAATATACTTCCTAATCCTATAAGGATCGTAGAGAATACTCCAAAAATAACAAAGAAAAATAATGTCTTTAATAAGACTTGCTTTACAGTTAAAGCAAAAAGATGTATTAAAACATAAATCGCATATCCAACATATACAAACATTAATATAGAACTTATGGTCATTTGAGCAGTTGTAGACCATATAAATAACATACCTACAATGGATGCTATAATTTGTGTATGCGAATAAATATATAAGTAAATAACGATATGCTCTATAAAATTATATTTCTTATAATTCCAAAAAACAAGTTTTGACACTATTGCATAAAATGGTATGCTTATAAAAGAAATAATTGCCTGATATTCATATACCAAGTTTATGATTTTCGATATTTCTTTTACAATTCCTTCTGATTCTATTAGAGTAGTATCTAATTCTATACTTTCCTGAATCGCAACATCTGTTAAGAGCAACTTTCTAAATACAAAAAAGTACAATCCTGTAATTGTAAGCGAGATTGCAAAATAACTAAATGCAGATAGATATTTTTTACGCACACCATTTATATATCCACCTATCACATCTTCAGGTTTCTTAAATAAATCAATAAATGTACGTAAGAAGTTATTTTCAATATTTAGGAACCGATCTACAAAATCTTCTGTAAGATTATGCCAATTCAATCTATTATACATACGTTTGGCCCCGCAGCCAGGGCAATATGCTTCATCCAATTGTAATTGTTTATCACAATTTTTACATCGATTAGAAATTGTATGAAGTTGTTCTTTTTTCTTTTTCTTTTTTTTCTTTTTTGGCGTGATTTTCTTTTCAGGGAGTAGTTCTTCTTCCATAAGACTAACTTAAATCTGTAGTGATTAATTCTCGAAGCTCATCTATTGTTTTAAATATAACAAATTCTCCATTTTTCACATAACTAATATCTCCTGATTCTTCACTTACAACCAAAGCAAGAGCATCTGTTTTTTCTGTAATACCAAAAGCAGCTCTATGTCGTAATCCAAAACGTAAGGGAATAGACCGCCCTTGAGTAACAGGAAGAATAACTCTTGTAGCTGTGATAGCATTATCTTCTATAATCATAGCCCCATCATGTAAGGTAGAATTTTTATAAAAAATACTTTCTATAATCGGTTTATTAATTTCAATATCCATAGCATCTCCAGTTGCCTTTACAAACTCTAAACTTGTTGTTCTGCGTATTACAATAAGTGCTCCTGTATATTGTTTTCCCATATTAACACAAGCATCTAGGATTGCATTGACGTCAATATCTAATACTTGATCATTTTTTAAGAATTGAAATTTTTTAAAAACCTCCTTACCTCTAAGGTTCGTACTTCCTATCATTAATAAAAATTTACGTATCTCTTGCTGGAAAACAACGATAAGTGCAAACATTCCTACTCCTATAAATTGTCCCAGAATAGTGCTGAGCAATTCCATTTTTAATAATTCAGTAAGTTGCCATATCAAGTATACAACTACAATTCCTATAAAAATATTTATAGCAACTGTTCCTTTCACTAATTTATAGACGTAATAAAGCAATGTTGTTACTAATACAATGTCTATAATATCAAGAATTCTAATATTTTCAAATATTTCCAAAAAGTTTGCTTTGTAGTAAAAATAAAGGAAAAAATGACATCCTAAAACCTGCTACACAAAAAAACCGTTTTCAATAAATGAAAACGGTTTGTATTATTGTGAATTATTACGAATTATTTCCATTTTATACCGCACCCCATACTCGGTTTTTGAATCATAGTTTGTGGTCTACTATTAAACACATTATCTAATGCTTCTCTTAGATCACGACCATTTACAGGAATACCATTCCCTGGCCTTGAAGCATCTAGTTGACCTCTATACACCAAGGTGTCATTAGCGCTAAAAAGGTAAAAGTCAGGAGTACATGCTGCATCATATGCTTTTGCTATTTCTTGTGTTTCGTCAAATAAATAAGGAAATGTAAAATTATTTGTACGTGCATTATCCCACATAGCTTTAGGTCCATCTTGCGGATATGCAATAATATCATTGCTACTTATAGCAACAAACCCAAAACCGAGTACTCTATAATCATTTGCAATACGAACAATTTCATCTATTACATGAATCACAAACGGACAATGATTACAAATAAACATAACCACAGTACCGCGTTCTCCCTTTACATCACTATAACTACAAAGTGCATTAGTCACAGCATCTGTAAGTTGAAAATCCGGAGCTTTTGTTCCTAGCTCAATCATGTTTGAAGGTGTAAGTGCCATAGTTTATATAGTTAAAATGTGTTTTTAAAGATACATACTAATTTGACGCAAAATACGATAGTTTGTTACGTGTTTACTCGTTTTAGTTTGAACTGCAATATCTATTGATTCTTTGTACACTTTTAAAAACTTCTCATGCAGAACATCAGAGAATTATAATGATTCAATTATTTTAATGACTCTAATGACATATGGTATTAATTCTTATCTTCTAGCAAAGGTACAAATCGAAACTCTCCAAATTCTTTTTTCTCAAACTTCGTCGCTCCTACACGTACAAATAAGGTCATTACTTGAGGATCATCACCTACAGGAATCACAAGTCTACCACCTATTTTAAGTTGACTTAATAAAGGCTTTGGGACATACGGTGCTCCTGCAGTTACTATAATACTATCAAAAGGCGCATATTCGGGTAACCCTTTGTATCCATCTCCAAAACTTAAAAACTTAGGTCGATATCCTAATTTAGATAAAAAGAGTTTTGTTTTTTTAAACAACTCTTGTTGCCTTTCTATAGAATATACTTTAGCGCCTAGCTCACATAAAACTGCTGTTTGATAACCACTACCTGTTCCAATTTCTAACACTTGATCTCCGCGTTTTATTTGTAATAATTCACTTTGAAAAGCTACAGTATACGGTTGTGATATCGTTTGGTCTGCAGCAATAGGAAAAGCTTTGTCTTGATATGCATGATCTTCAAAACTACTGTCCATAAAAAAATGACGTGGTATTTTTTCAATAGCATCAAGCACAAGGGCATCTGTAATCCCTTTTTTCTTGACGATTTCTACAAGTTGTCTTCGTTTTCCTTGGTGGCGAGTGGTATCCTTCATTGGCATAAAAATACAGCTTTCAAACAAAATATATCGTTGTTTAAGTAACATCTTATATCTATGTGAAATTCTTAAAAAAATCCCTTAAATAACACTATTTTTGTATAAAAATTAACCCTATGCTTAAAGCTGGAGTATTAGGTGCTGGGCACCTAGGTAAAATACACTTACGCCTTTTACAACAATCTGATAATTATGAGCTTATTGGTTTTTATGATGCTTCACCAGAAGTACGTAAAGCAATTTCTGATGAGTTTGGATATACTCCTTTTGATACCATGGAAAGCCTCATAAAAGCTTGTGATATGGTAGACGTGGTGACACCTACTACACATCATTTTGAATGTGCAAAAAAGGTCATTACTGCGGGAAAGCACTTATTTATAGAAAAACCTATTACCAATACAACTGAAGAAGCTGAGACATTATTAAAGCTTGCTGCAACACATAATGTATTAGGACAAGTAGGTCAGGTAGAACGTTTTAATCCTGCATTTATGTCGGTAAATAACGCTATACAAAGTCCTATGTTTATTGAGGCACATCGCCTAGCAGAGTTTAATCCTAGAGGAACGGATGTCCCTGTAGTATTAGATCTTATGATTCATGATATAGATGCCATTTTAAGTGTGGTAAAAAGCCCTGTAAAAAATGTATCTGCTAGTGGTGTTTCTGTCATTAGTGATACACCAGATATTGCTAATGCTCGTATCGAGTTTGAAAATGGATGTGTTGCTAATCTTACAGCAAGTCGTATCTCACTTAAAAACATGCGTAAGGCGCGTTTTTTTCAAAAAGATGCATACATCTCTGTTGATTTTCTAGAAAAGAAAGTAGAAGTGGTTAAGATGAAAAATGCGCCAGAACAACCAGATGATTTTGCAATGATTCTTCAAAATGCAGAAGGCATTAAAAAACAAATCTATTTTGATAACCCAGATGTTCCTGCAAATAATGCAATTCTTGACGAGTTAGACGCTTTTGCAAAAGCAATAAAAACTAACACCACGCCTATTGTATCCCTTGAAGCTGGTACCGAAGCATTACGTGTCGCTAAAATGGTCATTGCTAATTTCTAAAGCCAAATAATGCAAAAACAGTTACTGATCATAATCGCCTTTCTACTATCTATAGTAACACTTACTGCACAGCAGAAAGCTGAAAAGGTAGAAGTGATTGATATGGTAAAAGATTTGATTCTTACAAAAAAGATAGCATCAAATATAAAACAAGTCTGGTGGCTGCCCAGTGAATATTGGAGATTTGCTTTAGCAGACACTCCCAATATAGGAGAAGAAGTCATTTTAGATATCGAGAATAAATTAAAAGGGTATTCGCTTTTTTCTGTGGTAAATTCAGACATCAACCCATTTGATGGGTTTAAAATAAAAGATGCTTCAGTTATCATTGTAAATAACAATGCCATCCTTACTCCAATACCAAATGAAGAAATTCCTGCAGACATTAAGGAACTTATCAATTTGCTTCGCCCAACCCTTGCGGGTATGGTGGGACAACTAGGAGAACAAATGATCTTTTATGTATTTAAAAATGACTTAGAAGATGGCACAACAGCGATCTCACCTTA
The DNA here is from genome assembly GCA_964474345.1 of uncultured Flavobacteriaceae bacterium. Classification (GTDB taxonomy): domain Bacteria; phylum Bacteroidota; class Bacteroidia; order Flavobacteriales; family Flavobacteriaceae; genus Dokdonia. Next base: position 16,443 of record CAYYSK010000008.1, on the reverse strand, counting down.
CAATACTGGAAAATTAGACGTAAAAGTAAACGACGCTAGTTTTATCTATCGCTTGCCTTTACAATCTATGGTAAAAAAGAAAACTTGTCCTGAAGATCAAGAACTAATTAATGGAAATTGGGAATATTGTCCTTGGCATGGAAGTAAACTTCTTATAAAAGAGTAATGATTAAGGTTTCTAACAGAGTTTATGCTGAAAATCATAATCTAGAGACACAGAAGTGAAAGTAAAATACAAATGAATGAGACCTTTCGTCTTAACGAAAATGAAATAAATAAAGTATATGAAAAACGTAGCAGTTATAGGTGCTGGAACCATGGGTAATGGTATTGCACACACATTTGCCCAAAGTGGATATAAAGTTCAGTTAATTGATATTTCTCAAGATTCACTTGATAAAGGTATGGCAACCATTACAAAAAATTTAGATCGTTTACTTGCAAAAGAACGTATTACAGAAGCTCAAAAACAAGAAACACTTGACAATATCACCACATTTACAAATATGAATGAAGGTGTTGAATATGCTGGACTTGTTGTAGAAGCAGCAACAGAAAATGTAGATCTGAAACTTAAAATATTTAGAGATTTAGATGCTGCTACTGGAGAAGATACTATTCTAGCTACAAACACATCTTCGATATCTATTACACAAATTGCAGCAGTGACTAATCGTCCTGAACAAGTGATAGGTATGCATTTTATGAATCCTGTACCTATCATGAAATTAGTAGAAATTATACGTGGATATAATACAAGTGATACAGTAACAGAAACAATCATGGAAATGTCAAAAAACTTAGGCAAGGTGCCTGTAGAAGTAAATGACTATCCAGGATTTGTAGCAAATCGTATTCTAATGCCTATGATCAATGAGGCTATAGAAACCTTATATAATGGTGTTGCTGGTGTGTATGAAATAGACACTGTAATGAAGTTAGGTATGGCACACCCCATGGGGCCTTTACAGCTAGCTGATTTTATAGGTCTTGATGTGTGCCTTTCTATCCTAGAAGTAATGCACGATGGGTTTAAAAACCCAAAATATGCTCCTTGTCCATTACTAGTAAATATGGTACGTGCAGGAAAACTAGGAGTTAAATCTGGAGAAGGTTTTTATGATTATTCAGAAAGTCGTAAAGCTGAAAAAGTAGCACAGATGTTTGGGTAATGTAAAGTGAGAGGTCAAAAAAACAAATACTATCATTCGTAGAATGTACGATATAAATTCATTAAACATAAAATCAATATATGATTTAATTGATTCTGATCATTTTAGAAAAAGACCTACAATGTATCTTGGAGAAAAATCAATTACGCGATTATATATATATATATGTATGGTTATCGCTTATGTGAAGAATTAAACAATATAGACTCAAAAGATACTTCTCCTCCATTTTACATGTTTATGCATTATGTAAACCAGAAATACAACTTAGAAATATCTTCTTGTAACTGGAATGGGATTATATTAAATAGGTTTGAAGGAAATGAACAAAAAGCATTTGATGAATTCTTTATTCTTTTTGATGAGTTTAAGCTTATGAAAGAATCTGAAATAAATATTCAATAGTTCAAGAATAACAAACAATGCAAAAAATAACTACGCATCCATTTAGGTTAGAAAAAAAAAGGTATCTCAGTTTACTTTTACAATTGTATACCAAAAGAAAATGGTATCTCCTATTATTAATTATTGGACTTCTTGCTTTTTATATTCCTAGATTTTCTAATGATAATTTTTCGCGTTTTTTTGTGCTTTTTGGACTACTCTATATACCTGTAACTATATTTAAGTTTTATAGATGGGTATATTCTAAAGCTAATGCTAATTACTTTATTGAAAGTCAATTGACTATTGAAGATTCTTTTTTGTATTTTAAAGATATAGCAGGTAATGAATCAAAAATAAATATCTCTAGCTTTGTCAAAGTAAGTCAAACAGAAAATGAATATCTTTTATATATCACTCAGAATAATTTTAGTTATATCCCAAAATCTGCTTTTAAAACAGATGAAGACAGGAATTATTTTGAAGAAATTTTGAACATTACTCATTAAAATATAGCAGTAAAACAGATGCCTAAAATTATTCCATTCCGTGCAGTACGTCCAACTAGGGACAAAGTAGGTCTTGTTGCTGCAAGGTCTTATGAATCATACTCTAAAAAAGGACGTAAATTTAGAATGGATAGAAATCCTTATTCATTTTTACACATCGTCAACCCTGGTTATAAATACCGTAAAGAAGTAAAAGGGAAAAAAGGTTTTACATTAGTACGTAATAGGTATCAAGAATTTAAAGAAGATAAAATCTTTATGCAAGAAGAACTTCCTTCTTTCTATATCTATAAAATTATTGACCGTAAAGGAAATGTCTTTTCAGGACTTATAGCAGGCGCAAGTGTTTTTGATTATGAAAACAATATCATAAAGAAACATGAAGATACAATAGCAGATAGAGAAGAATTATTTAAAGAATATCTTGATACAGTAGGCTTTAATGCAGAAGCCGTATTACTCACCTACCCAGACAATGATACAATAGCATCTATTATTGCATCAAAAACAGTAGAGCGAGCAGAGTATGAATTTACTACTACATATAGAGACACGCATTACTTATGGCCGTTAAATGACCCAGAAAGTGTTACTACTATACAAGAGGCATTTGAACAAATGCCTCAATTGTATATTGCAGATGGACATCATCGTTCTTCTTCTTCATACCTACTAGCAAAAGAGCATCAACAACATGATGATGACTACCACGAAGAAGCTTCATACAATTATTTCATGAGTTATTTACTTCCAGAATCCGACATACGCATTCGAGAGTTTAGTCGAATTATAAAAGACCTTAATGGTCTTTCTAAAGAGGAATTTCTTATCGCATTAGATGAAAATTTCAGAATTGAAAATAGAGGTGTGACTACTTATATACCGAGTAAAAAACATCATTTTTCTATGTATCTAGATGGTGAATTTTATTCCCTTTATCTACGTAAGAGTAATTATAATTTTGAAAATACTTTAGAAGCTCTTGACCCTCAAATTTTATATAGAACTATATTAGAACCTGTACTAGGTATATCAGACTTACGTAATGATTCTAGGATTGCTTATACTGGCGGTAAAAAAGATATGGTGTATGTAAAAAGTGTCATCGATAAAGAAGAATTTGTTGTAGGGTTTGGAATGCTTCCTTTAACCATGGAAGAATTAAAACAAATCGCAGATGATGGATATACAATGCCTCCAAAAAGTACGTATATTGAACCTAAATTAAGAAGTGGTATTACCATTTACGAATTTTAATATCCAATTCAATCAAAATAGGTTTTTCACAAAACCACCTACCAAGCCTCTCCACATATGAGTATTAAAGAAAATATTGCCAGTCTGTGTAAAGACTTACCTCCTATTGTAACACTTGTTGCAGTATCTAAGACAAAACCTGCGACTGCTATACAGGAGGCTTACGATGCAGGGCAACGCATTTTTGGTGAAAACAAAATACAGGAAATGTCAGAAAAATGGGAACAGCTCCCTAAGGACATTCAGTGGCATATGATTGGACACGTACAGACTAATAAAGTAAAGCAAATGATCTCTTATGTAGGCCTTATTCATAGTGTAGATCGATTAAAACTCTTTAAAGAAATCAATAAACAAGCTGCACTTATTAATCGTACTGTAGATGTACTATTACAAGTGAAAATCGCTAGAGAAGATACTAAATACGGAATGCCTCTACAGGAAGCAAAAGCATTTTTAGAAGGCAATCAATTACAAGATTTTCCTCATGTACATGTAGTAGGCCTTATGGGTATGGCTTCTTTTACAAATAATCCAGATCAAATAGAGGCAGAGTTTGAATTATTGCAAGGGTTGTTTGTACGCTTTCGCGAAAGCAAAAAACTTTCCATCCTCTCTATGGGAATGAGCGGTGATTATAAGCTTGCTATAGAAAATGGAAGTACCATGATCAGAGTTGGTAGTGCTATTTTTGGAGCTAGAAATTATACATAAACATCAATAAATTATGGTGGTTTATTTTAGAAATGGTATTTTTTCAGAAACCATTTCTAAAAATATTTCCGTTGTAATTATATGCTATTATAAGCTTGCTATAGAAAATGGAAGTACCATGATCAGAGTTGGTAGTGCTAT